>JAYVDN010000113.1:0-7710 GCA_043749385.1 Polaromonas sp. | reverse complement strand
AAACGAGCGAAACCGGCGTAGCTCTCGCTCTTGTGTGCGCACCATGCCTTCATTACCCAAACGCTCGGCCAGTTTAGGCAAAAGACGGTCGCCATAGTCGGCCCGGTCTGCGCCATGCAGCTCATAGTGGTGGATGTATGCCCCAATGAGCCAGTTGCGCAAAGTGAGCTGCGTATTCACCGCCCGGCTTGCCGCTGCTGCACTGTAGGCATGCGCTTGCTGAATGGCCGCAACCAGGGCACTGAAGTCCAATGTGGTTGGCTGAGGCTGAGGCAGTTTGGTTTTAGGCGACATAGTAAAGTGTGTATCGAGTACGCAAGAATATTACCGACCCAAGTATGCACTGAAGTTTTGTATCAAAATCATGGCGTCGCGCACTTATCGTCAGCCCTACGCCCATACTGGCCCCCAGGGAGAAAACTATGTTCAGGCACGTTTGGCATCACCACGCCCATCAATGGCGCGCCGGCTACGCATGGCAATGGCAGCACGCTGGGCTTTGCGGTGCAGTCGCCCGAGCAAGGCGACGCGTTCCATGCGGCTGGCGTGGCCAACGGCGGCACCACCTGTGAAGACCCCCCCAGGCTTTCGCGAAGGCCCTACGGGCAAGGTCTATCTGGCGTATCTGCGTGACCCAGATGGTAACAAGATCTGCGCGTTGCACCGGCCTGCTAAGTAGCTATCCAGCGCTTGGCATCCTTGAGCAACAGCAGCCACTGGTGTTGCCCTAGCGGAGATGGTTCAAACCCAAAGCGTTGGTAAAAGCGCGCTGCCTCGTCGTCAATAGGGTGTGTGAGCAGGGCGCGGATGCCTACCTGCTCGGCCACGCTCACGGTGCGGCGCATGGCATCTTGCAGCAGGCCGATGCCAATGCCTTGGCCTTGCGCCGCAAGGCTTACCGCCAGCCGGGCTAGCACCATCACGGGGATGGGGTATTGGCCCATGCCTTTGCGAATGCGCTCGGGTGCCTCCATGGGCTCTACCTGGCCCACCACCAGGCTGTAGTAGCCCAGTACATGGGTGTCACCGTTGACTACAAATGTTCTGGCCGATCCGCTGCCTTGGGCTTGCAGGGCGTGGCGTAGCAGCCAGTCGTTCAGGCTGGGTTTGCCGCAGTCAAAGCCAGCCAGCAGGCTTTTGCTATTTAGCGGCTCAGGCGCGCGCATGGGCACGCGCTGTGGCTGGCTTTTTAGCTGGGCTGGGTTTGTTTGATTTGGGTGACGATGGCTTTGCTGCTGCTTGTTGGTCCCACGGTGCTGTGCGCGAGAACAGGTCCTTGAGACCGGCGTTGCTGCGGGCGGGGCGGTCTAGCAGGTCGAGCAGGGCCTGGTAGTCTTTGCCATTGGCCATAAACAGGCGTTGGTCTAGCAGGGTTTGCTCGGCAGCCAAGCAGGCGCTGTCCAAGATAAAGTCGGTGAGTGATTTATGCGCAACCTCGGCGGCGCGGCGCAACACCATCTCTTGCGCAGCAGTAGAGCGCAGGCCCAAGCGGGCTGAGCGTGATGTGTCGGCTGGTGCGTTGCGTTTTGTACTGCGGGGTGTGAGGGTGGTTTCCATAATTGGTAGGATGTTAGCACAAACGACGTACATTGTGTTTAATCAAAACTTCTGCGGCCGAATAACCGCTACGTCGGCAAAAAACAAGCTCACGCCGTAGTTGGCGGCGTACTGCGCCATCACATGCTCGGCTATCGCTGTGGCTACTGCCTCGTCGCAGATGATTTTCAGCTCAATGCTGCGGTCGGCCTCCCACTGGCCTTCGCGGGTGGCGTGCTGCGAGCCGCCGCGCACGTCGTACACGGTGTAGCCTTGCGCGCCCAGGCGTTTGGCGTCTTGGATGAGGCGCTTTTCCAGGGCTGCTTCGGTGATGATGACGAGAAGTTTTTTGGGGTGTGTGTCCATGGTGCACCTTGGGTGTTTAGGCTGTGGCCAGCCACTGCGCCAGTTGCAGGTACAGGGGTATGCCCACAATCACGTTGAACGGAAAAGTAATGCCCAGCGCAGCGGTGATGGACAAGGCGGCATTGGCCTGCGGCACCGCAATGCGCATGGCGGTGGGCGCGGCAATGTAGCTGGCGCTGGCCGCCAGGGTGGCCATGATGGACACGCCGCCGGTGCTCAGGCCCAACAGCTTGCCGCCCAGCGCGCCCACTAGGGCCAGACATAGTGGCGCGATGATGGCAAATGCAATCAAAGGCAGGCCGTAGCGCTTGAGCTCGCCCAGCCTCGCGCCTGCCACCAAGCCCAGCTCCAGCAAAAACAGCGCCAGCACGCCCTTGAACAGCACGGTAAACAGCGGGGCGATGGGCGCGGTGCCTGCCTCGCCCATGGTGGTGCCTATCACCAGGCCGCCCACCAGCAGCAGCACTGATTTGCCCAAAAACACGTCGTGGGCGAGGGCGCTCCACGCGCTGGGCGAGGCGGCCCCGGCTGCCTGCGGCGGAATGCCCTTGGGCTGATGTGTGGAAATGGCCTGCGCAGAAGTTGGGGTGGCCAGCTGCTTGGCCGCAGACCAGCGCGCCAGCGCAATACCCGCCACAATGCCCGGTGCCTCCAGCAGCGCCACCCACAGCGCAGCGTGCGCCTCAAAAGCCACTTGCTGCTGCACCAAATAGGCGCTGGCTACCGCAAAAGTCACCACGCTGACAGAGCCGTAGTGCGCGGCTACCGAGGCCGCGTCATAGCCGCCCAGCCCCACCAGCTTGCGCAGCGCCGGGTACAGCAGGCAAGGTATCGCCAAGCCCATGGCCAGGCACCACAGCACTTGGGGCAGAATCGAGGCGACGCTTTGCTTGGACAGCTCCACTCCGCCCTTCAGGCCAATGGCCAGCAGCAGGTAGATCGACAGCGTCTCGTACAGCGCGCCGGGCAGCGCCAGGTCGCTTTTGACCAAGCGGGCCAGCAGGCCGAGTACAAAAAATAAAACTACGATATCTAGCATGCCGCCCATCATGCCAGACAAGTGAACTGCGTCAAGGAAGTTGGCTGGTAAAGGCTGGGTGATGTGCCAAAGATGCTGGTAGGCTCTTCATAGTAAAAAAGGCCGAAAACCCCATAGAATGGTGCGGGAGCAGCTATAAAAAATATAGTTCGCAATACACACACTGGTGCAGTGCAAGCCTACCGACCCATACATAACAACTGCTAACAGCGCTGTGCTTTCACCCGGCCGTGCCCCGTGGGCATTGAAAATAGAATGGTGAAGGCCCTACTGCCCGGCCAGATTTGCCAATGCCTTGTATAAGTCTGAGTGTGTGACTGCCCATCTTTTTCCTGAAATGACATCCTATGCCAATCGCACCGCTTCACCCCCCATTGCATTCCACACCGTTTAAAAACAGCCGGGTGGCAAGCACGCTGCTATGCGCTGCTGCACTTGCCTTGGTGGCCTGCGGCCCGTCGGCCCCCGCAGGGCCGGGCGGCCCAGGTGGCCCAGGTGGTGCCATGCCGCCACCGGAGGTGTCAGTCATCACCGTGCAAGCCAGTGCGCAGCCGATTGAGCTGGAATACGCCGGGCAAACCGCAGGCTCGCGCGAGACCGAGGTGCGGGCGCGGGTGCCGGGCATATTGCAAAAGCGCCTGTATGTAGAGGGCGCTGCAGTAAAGGCCGGTGCGCCTTTGTTCCAGATCGACCCGGCAACTTTTCAGGCCCAGTTGGCTTCGGCAGAGGCGGCGGTGGCGCTGGCTACGGCCAGAGTGAACCAGGCGCGGCGCGACCAAACGCGCCTGGTGCCCTTGATTGCAGAAAAAGCCATTAGCCAAAAAGAGTTTGACGACAGCAAGTCGGTGCTGGAGATTGCCGAGGCCAGCCTTAAGCAGTCGCAGGCGCAGGCCAACGAGTCGCGGCTGAACCTGGGCTACACCCGCGTCACCGCACCGATTGCCGGCGTAACTACAGCGGCCACCAAATCAGACGGTAGCCTGGTGACGGCCGCCGACAGCTTGCTGACCACCATTGCGCAGACCAACCCTATTTTTGTCAACTTCAGCGTGTCGGAGAGCGACTATTTGAGCTTTAACAAGCGTGTAAATTCTGGGCAACTGAACGTGCCGGGCCAGCGCGCGGCCAATGGCAGCCTGGGCTTTACCGTGCAGGTGAAACTGGCCGATGGCAGCATGCACCCGCAAAAGGGCAAGCTCAATTTCTCCAGTGAAAAGGTGAACCCACAAACCGGCAGCGTAGACGTGCGCGCCGAGATACCGAATGCCGATGGCAGCCTGCGGCCCGGCCAGTTTGTGCGCGTGTTGCTGGGCGGTGCTACGCGGCCCAATACGCTGGCCGTGCCGCAGCGCGCCGTGATCGACAGCCCGTTTGGCAAAATTGTGTTTACCGTGTCGCCAGACAATAAGCTCACGCCCCAGCCGGTGGAACTGGACGGTTGGACCCAAGGGCAGTGGGTAGTGACCAAAGGACTGAAGGATGGCGACAGGGTGCTGGTGGAAGGTTTTATCAAGGCCAATAAGCCTGGCATGACGGTCAAACCTGTGCCGTATGTGGCCAGCGCCAACGGCGCTCCCGGTGCAAGCAACGGCGGTCCTGGTGCAACCACCGGTGCGCCACCCGCAGGTAATGCCCCAGGTGGCAAACCCGCCGACCCGACCAATACGCAAGCTAAGCCTCCGCAAGCCCCTGCCAGCAATGCGTCAGCAGCTGCTAAATAAGGAGTCCTCGCATGTTCTCCAAATTTTTCATTGAGCGGCCCATCTTTGCCACCGTGCTGTCACTGTTTCTGGTGCTGGCCGGGCTGGCGGCCATGCGGGTGCTGCCTATCTCGCGCTACCCCGACATATCGCCGCCCGTGGTCAACGTGCGCGCCATCTACCCCGGCGCATCGGCCGAGGTGCTAGAGACCACGGTGGCCGCGCCGATAGAGCAGTCCATCAACGGCGTAGAAAAAATGCTGTACATGGACTCCACCTCGTCCGGCGACGGTGTGGTCAGCATCAACGTGACTTTTGACGTGGGTACCAATCTGGACATTGCGGCGGTGAACGTGAACAACCGCGTGAACCAGGTGCTGAGCAAGCTGCCGCAAGAGGTGCAGCGCCAGGGCCTGACGGTGGCCAAAAGCTCGGCCAACTTTATGGTGGTGGTGGCGGTGTATTCACCCGACGACCGCTACGACGCGCTGTTTATCTCCAACTACGTGTCGCAAAACATGCTGGACGCCGTCAAGCGCGTGCCGGGCACCACCAATGTGCAAATATTCGGTGCCAAAGACTACGCCATGCGCATCTGGCTGCGGCCTGACCGCATGGCGCAGATGGGCATTACCGTGGCCGATATTACCGCCGCCGTGACCGAGCAAAACGCGCAGTACGCAGCCGGCAAAATTGGCTCGCCCCCAGGCAACACCGAAGAGCTGACGCTTACCGTTACCGCCAAAGGGCGCTTGCTGGAGCCTGAGCAGTTTGCCAACATTGTGGTGCGCAGTGGCGACAGGGGATCGGTAGTGCGGCTGCGTGACGTAGCACGGGTAGAGCTGGGCTCCAAAGACTACAACTTTTATGGCCGCATCAACGGCCATGCCTCGGTGCCCATTGGCGTGTTTTTGCAAACCGGTGCCAACGCGCTGGACACCCGCGCGGCGGTAGAAAAAACCTTGCTGGAGCTGAAGGCCAAATTCCCCGAAGGCCTGACCTACGCCACGCCGTATGACACTACGCCCTTTGTGTCCGAGTCAATCAAAGAAGTGGTCAAAACCTTGGCCGAGGCCATGGTGCTGGTGTTCTTGGTGGTGTATTTGTTTTTGCAAAGCTGGCGCGCCACCATCATCCCGGTGTTGGCCGTGCCGGTGTCCCTCATCGGCACCATGGCCGGTCTGCACTTGCTGGGCTACAGCATCAACACGCTCACTTTGTTTGGCATGGTGCTGTCGATTGGCATTGTGGTGGACGACGCCATTGTGGTGCTGGAAAACGTCGAGCGCCTGATGCACGAGGAGGGCTTGAGTCCGCACGATGCCGCCGTCAAAGCCATGCAAGAAGTGACCGGCCCGGTGGTGGCCATTGTGCTGGTGCTGTGCGCGGCGTTTATTCCGGTGGCGTTTTTGGGTGGGCTGGCGGGCGAGCTGTACCGGCAATTCTCCGTCACCATCACCATCGCGGTGGTGCTGTCGGGCGTGGTGGCGCTCACGCTCACCCCCGCCTTGTGTGCGGTGCTGCTCAAGCCGGGGGCCGAGCGCAAGAATGCGTTTTTCAGCTGGTTTAACCGCAGCTTTGACCGCTTCACCCGTGGCTACACACGTGGCGTGGCGTTCTTTTTAAAGCGCGGCGTGCTGGGCATGCTGCTGTTCATCGGTATGGGCTTGCTGACGGGCCTGCTCTACACCAAGGTGCCCGGCGGCCTGGTGCCTGATGAAGACCAAGGCTACTTTATTGGCGCGGTAATTTTGCCTGAGGGCTCGTCGCTGGAGCGCACCAACGCGGTGGTGAAAAAAGTAGAGGCCGCCATGTCGCCCAACAAAAATATTGAAGCGGTGTTCAGCCTGGTGGGTCTGAACTTTTTAGGCGGTGGTGGACTCAAGTCGTCAGCCGCCACCATGTTTTTCCCGCTCAAGCCCTGGGGCGAGCGCACCCAGACGGCGAAAGAGCTGGTGGGCGAGACGTATATGAAAACTGGCGGCATCAAGGAAGGCCTGCCATTGGCTTTTGCGCCCCCGGCCATTCAAGGCCTGGGCCAAACCGGTGGCTTTGAGTTCTATCTGCAAAACAAGGGCGATGGTGGCGTGCGCCGCCTGGCCCAGCTCTTGCCCGCGCTGCTGGAAGAGGCCAACAAGCAACCCGAGCTGCAAGGCGTTAAATCGCTGTGGCAGGCCAACTCACCGCAGATATTTGTGAGTGTAGACACCGAGAAAGCCCGCTCCATGGGCATTGCCGTGGGCGACATTTACAACACCCTGGCCGCCACGCTGGGCAGCTACTACGTGAACGACTTCAACAAGAGCGGGCGCATTTACCAGGTGCTGATGCAGGCGGAGGGTCAGTACCGATCCAAGCCGGACGACATTGGGGCGCTTTATGTGCGCGCCAAGTCAGGCCAGATGGTGCCGATCCGCTCTGTGGCCGAGGTCAAGTTTGTGGCCGGACCGGATTCGGTGCAGCATTTCAACGCCTTGCCCAGTATCCAAATTTTGGGCGAGCCCAAACCCGGCTACAGCTCGGGCCAGGCCATCGCCGCCATGGAGCGGGTGGCCAATCAGGTGCTGCCGCCGGATGCAGGTTATGACTGGGGCGGCAGCGCCTTTCAGCAAAAGCGCAGCAGCGGCGCGGCGGGCCTTGCGCTGGGTGCGGGCATCCTCATGATCTTTTTGATCTTGGCGGCTCAGTATGAAAAATGGTCGCTGCCTTTGTCAGTCTTGCTGGCCTTGCCTTTTGGTATTTTTGGAGCGCTGCTCGCGGTGTATTTGCGCCACTTCACCAACGATGTGTACTTTCAAATCGGTCTGGTCACGCTCTTGGGCCTGTCGGCCAAGAACGCGATTTTGATTGTGGAATTTGCCAGCGTGCTGGTGGCGCAAGGCCAGTCGCCGGTGGCGGCGGCGTTGGAGGCGGCACGTTTGCGCTTCCGGCCGATTTTGATGACCTCGCTGGCCTTTATTCTGGGCGTGATCCCGCTGGCCTTTTCCAGCGGTGCAGGCGCAGCGGCGCGCCAATCCATTGGCACGGGTGTCTTGGGTGGCATGTTGGCGGCAACTTTCTTGGCCATCT
>JAYVDN010000112.1:0-2703 GCA_043749385.1 Polaromonas sp. | reverse complement strand
TTCGTTCATGCGGGCGAGCTGGCGTTGCAGGCGGTTGGGTTTTGTATCTTGCATAGAGGTTTAGGTATCGCTAAAAGCGCAAAAATTACGCAAAAAACGCCAAAAATAATTCAAAAATTAATTTGATTTTTCTTGCTTTTGCGATTTTTGCGTTCTTTTAGCGTTTTTTGCGTTACCTAGAATTTAGTTGCGCACAGGTTTCCCAGTAGAGATCATCCCCATAATCCGCTCCTGCGTCTTAGCCATGGTCAGCAAGCTGGTGAAGGCTTGGCGCTCTAGGGTCATCAAATACTCTTCGGTGACCATCGTGCCTGCCTCGACATCGCCGCCGCAGACCACGTTGGCAATCAAGGTGGCGATATGAAAGTCGTGCTGGCTGATAAAGCCGCCGTCGCGCATGTTGATGAGCGAACCAGTGATGGTCGCCTTGCCGTTGCGGCCCGCCACAGGGAACTGGCGCTTGGAAGGCGCGCGGTAGCCGGAGGTGGCGAGGGCTTTGACTTCATTGATGGCGACGAAGAGCAATTCGTCCTTGTTGGGCACGATCACGTCCGTCCACAGCAGGTAGCCCAACTTGCGCGACTCGATGGCGCTGGTGCCGACCTTGGCCATAGCGGCGTTGGTGAAGCCTTCGGTGAGGAAGGGCAGCAGGTCTTTGCCATTGCTGCTGGCCATGTTCTCTGCGGCGCGGCGGGCGATGTAGGTCAAACCGCCCGCGCCGGGCACCAGACCCACGCCGACTTCTACCAGGCCGATATAGCTTTCCATCGCCACGGCGCGCTTGGCGCTGTACACCGCCAGTTCGCAGCCGCCGCCCAGTGCCAGGCCGCGCACGGCGCTGACTACGGGCACGTTGGCATAGCGCAGGCGCAACATCACGCGCTGCACTTCTTGCATGGCTTCGCTGAGCAAGCTCACGCCGCCGCTCATGAAGGCGGGCAACATGCCTTGCAGGTCGGCTCCCGCGCAGAAGGGTTCGTCGCCCGACCAGATCACTACACCTTGGTAGTCGGCCTCGGCCAGCTCCACGGCTTTCTCCAGTCCCGCCATCACGTCCATGCTGATGACGTGCATTTTGGTTTTGATGCTGGCGATGACCACGCCTGTGCCCGCAGGGCGATTGGCATCTGCGTCCAAAGTCCACAGGCGAATGGCCGCGTCTTCAAACAGGGTTGTGCCAGCCGTCTCAAAAGCAGCCGCGCCAATGCCTTGCGCAAAGCCCGACACGTTCTCAGGGAAGTGTTGGCGCTCGTACACGGGTAGACTGTGGCGGGGCACAAACGTTTTCGTCGCGGGGTTCCACGAGCCGTCTTTGGTATGCACGCCGCCTGCTTCAGCCACGGGGCCTTTGTACACCCAGCTAGGCAAGGGTGCCTTGCACAGGGCTTTGCCGGCGTCAATGTCTTCTTGCACCATCTTGGCAACTTCCAGCCAACCGGCTTCTTGCCACAATTCAAACGGGCCTTGCTTCAAACCAAAACCCCAGCGCATGGCCAAGTCCACGTCGCGGGCCGTCTCGGCAATGCTCTCCAAATGAACGGCGGCGTAGTGAAAGCCGTCGCGCAAGATGGCCCACAAAAACTGGCCTTGCTTGCCTTCGCTGGCGCGCAAGAGTTTCAAGCGCTCCGCAGCGGGCTTTTTCAGCATGCGGCCATATACCTCGTCGGCCTTTTCTCCACCAGCCACGTAGTCTTTTTTATCTGCGTCAAAACGCAAAATGTCGCGGCCAACTTTTTTATAAAAACCTGCACCAGTTTTTTGCCCCAAGGCACCGGCTTCCAGCAAGCCCTTGAGCACGGCAGGCGTGGCAAAGTTGCCATAGAAGGGATCAGTCGCTTCGCTTAAATTGTCTTGCAATGTTTTGATCACATGGCCCATGGTGTCCAGGCCCACCACGTCGGCAGTGCGGAAGGTGCCGCTGCTGGCGCGGCCCAGCTTTTTGCCGGTCAGGTCGTCCACTACGTCATACGTCAGGCCAAAGTTTTCTACCTGCTTCATCACACCCAGCATGCCGGCAATACCGACGCGGTTGGCGATAAAGTTAGGGGTATCTTTAGCGCGCACTACGCCTTTGCCTAAAGCGCTGGTGACAAAGCTTTCTAGCTGGTCGAGCACGATAGGCTGCGTTGTAGGTGTGTTGATCAACTCCACCAAGTACATGTAGCGCGGTGGGTTGAAAAAGTGGATGCCGCAAAAGCGCGGTTTGATGTTCTCAGGCAGCGCCTCGCTCAGTTTGGTAATCGACAGGCCCGAGGTGTTGGATGCCACGATGGCATCGGCATTCAAATAAGGCGCTATCTTTTTGTACAAGTCCAGCTTCCAGTCCATGCGCTCGGCAATGGCCTCGATGATCAGGTCGCAGCCGCGCAGCAGCTCCAGGTGCTCTTCGTAGTTGGCTTGTTCGATCAGCGCTGCATCTTCGGGCACGCCCAGCGGTGCAGGCTTGAGTTTTTTCAGGCCTTCGACAGCTTTGGTAACGATGCCGTTTTTAGCACCCTCTTTGGCAGGCAGGTCAAACAAGATGACGGGCACTTTAACGTTGACCAAATGCGCAGCAATCTGCGCACCCATCACGCCTGCGCCGAGCACGGCGACTTTTTTGACTTGAAAACGGGACATGTGTACTTTCAGTATTATTCAACCCGCACCCAAGTCTGGGTGCGGCCAAAGGGGCCAATGCTGCCGCGCACGGCTAGCTTTTTG
>JAYVDN010000111.1:0-15857 GCA_043749385.1 Polaromonas sp. | reverse complement strand
GAGCACGGCCTGCGCCAGTTCTTTCTGGCCTGCTCGCGCAGCAAAAGGAAGTTTGTGGCCATGCCGTCCAAAGCGGTAGACGCGATGTGGCATGAATTTATCTTGCATACCCAGGCCTACAAGCGCTGGTGTGACTTGGGGCTAGGGCGCTTTGTGCACCACACCCCCGCCGAGGCGCTGGGCCGGCAAGCCATGGGTAACGACGGCTTGCGCCGCGCTTGGTACTGGACCTGCAAAGACGAGGCGATCAACCCCAAAAAGCCCAGCCGTTTGCCATTGCTGTTTGCACTGGACAGCAAGCTGGGCATAGCCGGCGGCTTTGCCTACAAGCCTGATTGCCGGGACATTGACCGCAAGAACGCGGACGGTGGCCCCAGCGGAGATACCTACTGTGGCACCAGCTTCTCGGACGGTAGCTACAGCGGCAGCTCGGGTGATTTTGGCGGGGCTGAGAGTTCTGAAGCATCGTCGTCCAGTGACGGCGGTAGCAGCGATGGGGGAAGCTGCGGCGGCGGCTGCGGAGGCGGCGACTAAGCCAGGCCCAAGGGCTACGAAGGGGAAATAATGCGCTATGTATTGCGTAGCTGCTCCCGCTATATTTTAAAGGGCTGCAGCCTGATTAGTACCCTAAAAAGCCTCTAAACCGACCAGTTTTTCATTTTTCTATGCTGCGTATTGCCAGCGTGCAGTCTTAGCCTGCAGTGCCAGGGCGACAGCCAACCCCCGCCAAGCGTACTAAGATACAACCCAACACCATCCAGAACCCCAAGGAGACCCCATGACCATGTCCGCCATCCAATCCCAAGTCAGCCCCGAGGAGTGGGCTATCCGCTGCGACCTGGCCGCCTGCTACCGCCTGGTGGCCATGTACGGCTGGAGCGACTTGGTGTTTACCCACATCAGCGCCAAACTGCCCGGCCCTGAGCACCATTTTTTGATCAATCCCTACGGCCTGATGTTTGACGAGATTACCGCCTCCAGCTTGGTGAAGGTGGACAAAGACTGCAACAAAGTGATCGACTCGCCCTACCCGGTGAACCCAGCAGGCTTCGTCATCCACAGCGCCGTGCACGAGGCCCGCGAAGACGCAGGTTGCGTGCTGCACACCCATACGCGCGCGGGCGTGGCGGTGAGCGCGCAGGCAGCCGGCGTGCTGCCCATCAGCCAGCAAAGCACCTTCGTACTCGGCTCGCTGGCCTACCATGGCTACCAGGGCGTGGCCTTCCGCCCCGAAGAAAAGCCCAGCCTGCAAGCCGACTTGGGGCACGCCAACTATTTGATGTTGCGTAACCACGGCTTGCTCACGGTGGGCAAAACCATTGCAGACGCGTTCTTGCACATGTACGTGTTTGAGTCCACCTGCCAAATCCAAATCAGCGCGCAGGCCGGTGGCCCGCTCACCCAGGTGGAGCCCAGCATCGTGCAGGGCGTGGCGCAGGCCATGAAGGTGCAAACCGGCGGCATCGGCGGCGCGTTTGTGTGGCCATCGCTCATCCGTAAATTAGAGCGCACCGATACGTCCTATAAAACCTGAACGCAAACGGCGCGTCGGTAGCCTATACCAACGCGCCTTTGACGCGTTGACCAGACTTGGATGGGATCGGCTTTAATGCGCCCCGATGGAAACCATCACTTGGATCGGGCCGGATTTCTCGAAAACAAAAGTCATTGGGTAGCTGCGGCCCCATTGCAGTTGGATTTTCAGGCCGCGCAGCAACAAGTGCGGCCCGCCTGCCACAAACGCTCTGTCAGCCCCAGGCTCGAACACCAGCGCCTTGGCGGGTGCGCTGCTCGCATCCCCACTGGCCCGCAGCTCCACCGTCTCTGCCCATGGGGCTTGCGCGCTGGTCAACTTGTCTTTGCCAGAGATGTTTTCCAGCTTGAAGTAAATGGGCGTTTGCGTGGCACCCGCCTGCGTCGCCTCTGACCAGGGGTGCACCAGCGTAAAGCCTTGGCCGTAGTACTCATGTGCACAGGCGTTGCCGACTAAACCGCTTGCCAAGGCAAAGGTGCACAGTAAACGCGCAAAACGGGGGGTGGAAATTGCAAACATTTTTCAAATCCTTAATAAAAATAGTAGCCGTATGAGGCCCAATCAGGCTTGCATCGAAATGCCGTAGCCCCAGGCATCCAGCCGCTCTGGTATGGCGTTGAATGACAGGCTGACGCGGACAGCGCCTTGGTTGACCGGCACTTCATGCAGTAAATAGCTGGGAAACAAAAGTAAATCACCCACTTGAGGTACAGGCGCAATCCATTTGTCGGCGCTATAGGGCCCCACGCTGCTGCCCGCGTGGGTATTGCGAAAAGTAAATTCTCTGCCTCCCATGCCACGAACAAATACGGTGCGTGATGAGGTGTCTACCGACGACAGGTACAAAACCCCCGAAACAAAGCAATTGGCGTGGTTGTGCAGGGACTGGTTGCCCCCGGTTTGCAGCACATTGGCCCACAGTTCTTTGATGGTCCATGCCAGGGTCTGACCAAAAAGATGGCTGCCAAATTCGACAATATGCGGCAGCAGCGCAGTGGCGAGGTTTTGCAGCTGCGTATCCTGATGGGGGGAGAGAATGCCGCTGTGCGACAACGCGCTGGAGCGTGGATTGGCGACATCGGTTTGACGCATGAAGCGTTCACGCAAAGCCGTCGCCATGTCTGCGGTAACAGCCTGCGGTACCTGCATCACAGGCGTTGGAAAAAGGTCATGCAGTTGTGCCATGGGTAGGTGCTTGCTGCGTTAAACAAACAGCGTGCTGAACCGGCTGAGCGTCCAGTACACTGATACCGTGCCCATGGCGTACAACAACACTTGCTGGGGCACAAAGCTGTTCTTCATGAAGGTGCGCACTTGAATGCGCTGAAAAAGCCAAGCCGCCAAAAAAGCGCAGGCAATCACAAACAACTGGCCCAGCTCCACACCCACGTTGAAGCTTAGCAGTGCCAGGTTGACGTGCTGGGCAGGCAAGCCAATTTCTTTGAGCGCACCCGCAAAACCCAGACCGTGCACCAGGCCAAAAATAAACGCAACCAGGGCTGGCCAGCGCCGCGTGAGCGTGTCGCGCCGGTGCAGCGCTTCGACGCTGACCAACACGATGGACAGTGCAATGACCGTTTCTACCGGTGGTGAGCGCAAACTGATGGCCCCTAAGGCGCTGGCGGCCAAGGTCAAACTGTGGGCGAGGGTGAAGGACGTGACGGTGGTGATCAACTGCTTGCGAAAGCCCACCAACAACAGCAAACCCAAGACAAACAGCAAATGGTCAATGCCGCTCAAAATGTGACCGATACCTAACTGGGTGTAGGTTTGTCCGACCTCCCACATGCCGCGATCATCTTGTGCCTTGCCATACAAGCGAACCTGGGGCTGATTCTTGGTCAGTGTATAGACCCGGCTATCGCCGCCACGCCAAATAATGCGCACAATGGCGGCTGAATAAGCTTGGCCTACGCCTTCAATGGCCAGTACGCCCACCATGCCTTTATCAGAGCAGCGCACCGCACGCTCGTCACCTATGCAGCCTTCAGGCCACACGGGCTGCATGTCCAGTGCAACTGGGCGATTCTTGGCGGGTACGCCCCATGCCCATACAAACTGACCCGGTTGCACTTCGCGTACCGTCATTTCGGCCATGCTCATTTCATGGGCCAGCAGCGGAGACGCCATGCCAAGCATCAGGCCTATCGCGGCCAATGTGTGCAGCAAGAATAATCGAAGCGCTTTCATGACGCTGCCTTGTCTTGAACGCGAACACGGTATTTTTTGCCCATTTCACGGATCGAATCCAGCGTCATTTTGGAGGTGGTCTCGTCTTTCCAGTCTTGGTAAACACGTACTTTGATCTCTTCATAATTGGCTGCCATACCGGGTTTGATGGCTTCCAGCCGTACCACGCGCGGCCCGGATGCACTTTGAACCAGCTGCCAGCGGCCGATGCTTAGCTTGGCAATCTGGTCAGCAAATTCAGCGCCATAGCTTTCCACAAGATTGTCCAAGGGACGGTCCTTGAACATTCTGAGGCTGCTTTGCGCGTCCGATGTGCCCGCGCCGTTGAGCGCCGCCACAAAAGCTTGCAAGCCCGCATTACCCGTATCGCCTGTGACTACCGCTTCATTAAAATCAAAACGCGTGGGTTCGTCATAGCGTTTTCTTTTGGATGCAAACCAGGCGCGCAAACCGGCATCATCTATCGCAGGCAATGCCAAGCCAGACTGGGCCACGCTCAAGGCTTTGAAGATCACCCTTTCGCGGATGCTGGCGTCGCCCTTGTCCAGCCCCAGTACCAGGCCTTCCCGGTAGAGCACTTCGTTGTCCACCCAGCGGTCCGTCAGTGTTTTCATCTCGGCATCGCTTGGCAAACGCTTCAGGCCGTCTTTAAACACCTGGCGCGCTTCATCGGCCACCGCCGTACTGACCACGATCTCTTGCGGATCGCCTTTGACCAGCAACAAGGCCTGGTCTACTGCAAACACCAATGCACCCAGCACCGCAAAATGCAGCAAAGGCTCGCGCAGAAGTTGCTTGATTTTGAGGGACTTAGGCGCAGGCAGTGCTTGTGCGGTCTGGCCTGTCGCGTGCGCAGGGGTTGGTGCAGAGCTGTCTGATGGGCTCAAATCATAGGTTTGGTTCATGTGGGGTATTCCTGTGGGGTGTTCTGAAAAAAAATTAGCGCTGCCGCGCTTGTTTGAGCTGCGTCAGCACCTGCTCGGCCAGCAAAGGCTCAGCCGCCTGCACTGCAACGGCCAGTGATTGCAAGGGCTCAGAGGCAGGCCGAAAGTCAGGGCTTTGCGCCACGATTTTCAGCAAAGGGGCTTGCAACTGTTGGAGCATCTTCACTGGGTCTGCTACAGCCTGCACCCGCATGCCTAACTCAAGATAGTTTTTACGTGCTTGCCAATAGGCAGTCAGTCGGTTGCTGAGATCGGTATCACGGTTGTCGAGCCAAGGCCCTGTTTGGGGTGTCCACTGCGCCAGTAGCTCGCGCAGTCGCGCGCGGGGTGAATTTTGGGCTTGCTGCAAAGCCCATGGCGCGCGGTAGGCGACGCTGGGGTGATCGTCGGTATTGGGTGCCACGCCCTGCACATAGGCTTGCAGCACCTCGGGGCTAGCCACTACGCTGCCCAGCACAGAGTAGACATCGTCGATGCGCCCAATTTTCAGCGAGGCAGCTTGAGCCGGTGACAAGTTAGCCAGCCGCGCGCTGATGTCTTGCGCGCGGATGGGCGCATCATCGGCTCTACCCACCAGCCCAATGACGGGCGTATCCAGGCTGTTGCTGGCCAACAAGGCGATACCCTGTGGATACACCTGCATAAAACCAGCCAAAATGCTGCGCAAAGTTACCAAGTCCATTTGATGCAAGGCCAGCCATTGGCAAAATACGCCACCGGGCAGTAGGCGCTGACGCACCGCAGAAAAGTGTTCCACCGTGTACAGGCTTGCGGCACCACTGCGGGCCGGGTGGAACAAATCAGACACCACCACGTCGTACTGCAAGGGCGTCGATTGTATAAAGCGCCGGGCATCAGCGGTGGATATTTGTACCGGTTGTCCCGCTGCCGGTGCGCCAGGTTTCATGGCAAACAGTCTTGAAGCCGCCACGACTTCGGGCAGTAGCTCTATGGCCTGTACCTTTACCCGTGGGTCTACGGCTGCCGCATGTGCGGTGTAGCCGGTTCCCAAGCCCAGGAATAACGCGCTGCGTGGGGCAGGGTGCATGAGCAGGGGCAATTGCGCAAGGCGCACTTCCACTTGCCCGCTGGCGCTGCTGCCCTCTTGCACCCGGTTGTTGATGTGCAGGCGTGACACGCCTGCATCATCTTCCACCACGCTGACCGACGCCATGATGCCGTCTTGGTAACTGATGACTCGCCCACCGGGCGGTACATCTACAAAGCGCAAAGGCCCTGCTACCACAGCAAATATTACCAGCGCCATCACAGCCGCCCATCTGCGCGGCTCTAACCACGACGATGAGGAACTCAAAAGAAAATAAGCGACCACGATCATGCAGAGCACCAGGCGCGCTCCCAACCAGGGTATCAAGGCGGCGCCCACCAAGAGGGGGGCGAGGGTGCCGCCCAATGTGTTGATCGACAGGGCCCGACCCAATGCCAAGCCGCGCTCCGCAGCCACTTCGCACAATTGGGTAAACAAAGCACCCATGACAAAGGTGGGCACCAGCATGGCGGCCATGCCTGCCAAGGCCTCTCCAGCGATGCTTGCACCGGAACTGGCTCCCCACCACTGTGAAGGCGCGTCATACAAGAAATTTGCAGCCCACAGACTCGCGCCAGACACCGCCATCGATACAGCCAGAAAGCCCAGCAAGGTGTCCAGCGTGCACACTTTGCCCTTGGCGGTGTAGCGCTGATAAGCCCAAGCGCCAAGTGCTGTACCCAGTAGATACACCGACAGTAAAACGGCATAGGTGTAGACCGTGTTTTCAGCGACTTGGCTGAGTACACGTACGCACAAAATTTCATAACTGATACCCAGAAACCCGGTGACAAACAGGCTGATGCCCATCGACTTTGGGGATATGTGTGGGGTAGTTTGGCTGACAACACCCAACACCTGGTCAGGTGTCAGAGAGTTGACCTTGGAGAGAGGCGCGCTGGGCAAAACCGCCGCGCGCCAAAACCCCAGCGCGACCATGGCACACAGGCCGTTAATGCCGGCAAAAATCCAGGCGGTGTGCTTAAAGCCCAGCTGCGGCAAGAAGACAAAAACTGCAAGCAACACGCCCAGCATCGCACCCAAGGTATTGGCACCATAGAGCAGGCCCAAAGGCAGTTTTTGACGAAAGCGCAGCTGTTTGTCCAGTGCAGGCAAGGTGGCACCCATGGCCACGGTTGCTGGCAACAAGAGTATGAAGGGCGTGACAAATGCAAGTGTCCAGTGCCACGTTGAATTCGGCTCGGACCCCGGCCAAGGCGCGATGAATGGCAATGCAAAGGGCAACACCAGGCTCAATAGCAAGGCCCACAATGCAACGACAAGCTCAAGCCCCGCATACCAGCGCGCAGGAACGGGGCTGGCTTGAATGCGTGCATCCAAAGCATATGCACCCAAGGACAAACCGCCAAAATAAGCCGCCAAAACAGCTAAAACAGCCACCATTTCATGGCCTAAAGTCAAGCCCATCTGCGCGGTCCATAACAGTTGCCACACCAAGCCCGCCGCACCGGACAGCAACATCAAAACGACAGGTAGTAGCTGCGTCAAACCAGCACCGATCTGATTTACCTTTTTATGCTCAAAGCTATTGCCAATACTTGGGTTATACATTCATTGAATCCGTCAAACGAAAAACCCGGCGCAAGGCCAGGTTGGTCAAAGCGTTGCAGGTTTCCCTGCAACGGTGGGTTACTTGCGATACCTTATCGAACGCCAGCTACCTTGACGGAGTTGGTCACCTCGATGAACACCGGGTTGCTGTAGAACCACAAGTCAGCCCAAGATGCCACGTCAAAACTGGAGTACTTGACGCCATTCAATGTGCGCATATGTGCAGGGCAAGCCGCATCAGCGCATGGAATCGTGCCAGGCAAGGTGGTATCTGCCGGATTGGACAAATAGTCGAGCAGGGGGTTGCCATTCGCATCGGTTTCACCGGGTGTAGCCGCTGGCAGATTGGTACCACGCAGACGCATGTACTGTGACGTTTGGACATTGGCTACGCGGTAGCTCATCACACGTACGCCGCCTGCTTGCGCCGTCCAGTTGCTGGTGTTAAACACCTTCTGGATTTTGGCGGACGCATTGGTCGCAGCGGGCGAGCCCAAAGCACCTGCGTACTTAGGCAGATCAGCTGGGTCCACATAGCCCGTCACATTGCCACCGACCACATCGATGTGGTCCAACACAGGTGCGTTCAATGGTTGATTGATTCTGAGCTGAGCTAACGAAGGGTTGGGAAAGCTGTAAGGTGAATTGTTGGTGCCTTGCGGGTCGCGCACGGCAATCGCTACCATCACTTCAGCACCTGGCCGCACTACCAGCTTTTCGCCCATGGTAGCGCAGCCATCAATGCGAACTTCAGCGTTCTTGTCCAATGCGTTAAGGGCTGCCTTCTCGATCAAAGCCTTGAATGCATTGCGTGGCACACCAGGGTGCGAGGTGCAGACCACAAAGGCCAGGCGATCCACCAGGTCGCCGTTGGCGACAAAGCTGTTGCCAGAGCGCAGGCCGTCAATGATGGTGTCTGGCGACAAGCTGTTGGTACCACGGCGTGTCATGACGAAGTCTTTGGTGTACTCACCTGGGAAGAAATCAGCATTGGATTCGCGCTGGTCTGGCCCAAAGGTTCCACGGTTGTGGTAGTCGGAGCTGGCAAAAAACCACCATGCTCTGCCTTCGCCGAGCAACGCGTCCCACATACCGCCCACGGCGGCAGCGTATACGCCCGTACCGCCGTAGGTACCGCCACCGACTGCGCCGGTACCGTAGCTGCCGCGAGCCGCGTCTGCCTGGTGACCGGGCATGGATTCAAAACCAAACGCGACTTTGGGCGCTGCGTTGTTGAAGTTACGCAGGTGCTCCACGTTGAAGCCGTTGTTGCCTGACGGGTTGTAGGCACCCGCCCGCTCCAAGTGCGCAGGCACAAAATAGCTGGTGGTGGGTGCTTTTTCATTCATCCACTTGATGCCTTCAAGTGTCTTGAGGTGACCCAAATTTTGGGCTGTAGCGCTGTTGGTGCCGGTGATCTTCTTTGCCGTTGCGTCGATCAAGCTGTTGTTGCCGCTGCCCGTTACCGAACAATCCCACTGGTTCTCAGCACCCCGGCTGGTGTCGGTGTCGTTGCGGTCAAAACAGTATTCATACTGCGCTTGCAGCGCTGCATTGCCGCCAGCGGCAGTTGAGGGCCAGGGCAACTGGCCTTTCAACACGTTGGTGGACGCGTGCTCGTGGCCAGGGGTGTTTTGTTCAACACCGATCCAAATCGGCTTTTGGCGCGCGCGGCTTTCAGCCTCTAGCACCGCGTATTGAAACTCTTTGATCTCTTGCCAGCGCCACATCGCTTTGGGGTTGGCAGTGCCGTCACCTTTGATGCCAGCCACGCCGTTGGGCAAGGTGCTCTGCCATGTCTGGTTCGGGCCCTTGACTGTCGTAGCCGGTTGACCTGCGCTTGGGAAGGTAGCGGGCGGGTAGGGGCCGGTAGCGCTATTGGTCAAACCCAATGCGGGGGCTACGGGCTCAAACGGATCTTCTGCCAGGGTGCAATTGCGGGTACTGCTGCCGCCGTGGTCAGCCTGCACAAACCAGTCGAGGTTGAAGGTTTTGACTGATTTGTCTACCAGTTTTTTCATCGACAGCGAACCGTCTGAGCAGGTGGTGTGGTTGTGAAAGTCACCCGTTGCGTAGGTACCGGCAGCTTTGGTGGCAGCTTTGTCGGCGGCGCTCACGTGCAGGGGAATGCCCAAGCCAGCGGCGGCAACGAGCGCGCTGACAGCAAGCGCTATCTCTTTGTGAGAAAAATGTTTATTCATGGCGATTTTCCAATGAGGAGTGTGGTGATTTGGAGGGGTTTCAGTTGGCTTTGGATTTAGCTGTTCAGCTGGTCGCCCAAGAGCAGGTATTTGCCATTGCTGAAAAGCACCTGGGTGGTAAAGGGCGTTTCAGTCACATCAGCATCCTTGTTGGACAAGGTGCCCGTCAGCGTGCAAACATTGCTGGTATTGCAGTTGCTGATAGCCGCGTTGGAAAATGCCAAGCCGGGAAAGGCAATAAGGTCTGTCGTAGCTGCTAGCGCGGTAGCATCTAGAGACAAATTGCTCTGTATCAGGGCTTTGGTGTAGCCTGCATCGAGAAATGTAGCTGCAAAGAGATCCATGAACGCAGTGCTTTTCAAGCCGGCAACTGTGGCCAGCGCCGTCAAGCCGCTGTTCAGCGAATTGTTCAATGTAGTGACTGCCGCCGCATCTACCGCAGGAGCGGTTGGAGCCGCAGGGGCGGGGTCGCTGCTACTACCGCATGCGGCCAAACTGGTTGCCAAACCAATGGCGACTAAGTTGCGGGTAAAAGTCAAGCTTCTCATATCAATGTACTCCGGTTGAAATTTTTACATAATAAAACTGATGGGCAGTTAGCCAGCTACAGCACATGACTTCAAAACTTGTGCCTGCAGTGAATAGTAAGAAAGATATGTGACAGTACCGTTACTTCTATGGGGTATCGAGCACATTTAGAAAAAAAGACTCCCTTGTTTCGGGGTAATCAGAAAAATACCGTGCGCGAGAATAAATAAGCGTTACGTACAAAGCCTGATGGGGTTGGAGATCAATAGTTGCTGCACATTTTGTAGCTGTTTCCGTGATGCCTTAAATGGCTGCAGCCCTTTAAAATATTGCGGGAGAAGCTATTGAATGTGTAGTAGTTGAAGATGCCTGTCGCGGCTTTTTCTATCGCGTGAATGCGTGAATTTGACGATGTCTCGCTTATCAGGATCAGGTGGGGGGTACTTCGGGTACTTCTCTTTGTGTCGTGCCAGGCTGGTTTACTAGCGAAATGGCGTGGAGAACCTCGGGTCGGCGATCAAGCTGCTGTCCGTCAACGTGCGCAAAAACGCAGCCAGAGCGGCTTTGTCCGAGTCAGAAAGGTTCAACCGCTGCGGGGCTCCATTGACCAGTAAGCGCCTGTCCAGCGCGGGGCCGGGCTGCACGCCGCTGTTGTAGTGCTCCACCACCTGCTCTAGCGATGACAGACGACCGTCATGCATGAAGAAGCTCGACAGGGCGATGTTTTTAAGCGCGGGCGGCTTGAACAGCGTATTGTCGCCAGCCGTCAGACCGTTGCTGCGCGCATCGGGCGATAAGGTGAAAGTGGGCGGCTGGTGGCAGGCTGCGCAGCCTGCACCACCTTGGGCAGAGGCGGCCATAAACAGGTGCCGACCGCGATTCTCCGTCACGCTCAAGCCGGGCAAGTTCTGGTTCAGTGCCTTGTCGGGCAAAGCAGGGTCGTACACCTGGGCATAGGCGGTGTCCCAGCGGCTGTTAGTCGACACCATGGTGCGCTGGAACTGCCCCAGCGCGCGCTGCAGTCGCTCTTGCGTCACGGCCGCATCGCCAAAGGCCAACGTGAACAGGTCCTGGTAGTAGCGCAGTGATGCCAGCCGCGTTAACAATACCTCAATGCCGCCATGGGCAGCGTCATAGCCCATCTCAATCGGGTTCTGGATGGGTTGACTGGCCTGCGCTTCGATCGATTCGGCGCGCTGGTTCCAAAACGCGGTACCTGGCGACCAATAACGCATATTCGCCAAACGCATGGACTGGGCTGAAGTAAACAGCCCTTGAGAGAAACCGAAGGAGAATTGCTGTTTGTCTCCGAAGCCACGTGACTGGAGGTGGCAGGACGCGCAGGCAATCGAGTTATTGACACTGAGCTCACGGTCGTAAAACAAAACACGCCCTAGCGTTGCTTGGGCGTTATTCAACGGTTTGCTGGCCAGTGCGGTATCGCGTGCCTGCACTTGGGCGTCATAATGACGCGGCAATACCGGTGCGTAGTTGATCAGGTTGGCCAGATCCACCGTGAGCAAAGACTGTACGCTGTCTGGCCCCGGCGTTGATGTGGGTGGCACGGGGTTTGGCAATGTCTGAACCACTGATGGCGGAGCGACTGGAGCCGGTGTCGGGGTAGCTGTAGGCGTAGTGGCCAGCGGTACGGGCGCTTGCGTCTGACTGGCCGCCGTCGGTGAGCCACCACCACCGCATGCTGACACCAGCAAACACAATATTCCGAAGCTTGGCAGACTGCCGAACAGTCGAGTGAGTTGATCCGTCAAACGACTCTCCAAAAACATTGATTGATTTTAGGCAGAGCTTGTGACAGGCGTGTGAAAAAAGAGGTTCGACGCTGCGGCGCGAATCTGCCTGTGTCATGCAAACTTCACAAATACGCCGTTGAATTGTCACAAAGTATTTGTATTCTTATGCAAAATTTGCAGCAAATTATTTCAGCGCTATTCGCAATGTCTAGCGGCTGCAAGTTCATAACGCAACCAAAAATCACTAACTGTCCATGAACCACTCTGCTTCGTCATTCCCACTTAAAACACTCACACGCCTAATTTCATTGGCATTGGTTTCGTTAGGCACCAGCCCATTTGTAGCTGCTCAAACCACCCCAGCACCGGTTGATCTGGGCACCATTGGTGCCACCACTGCAGCAGGCGCCTACCGTCCCGATGAGGCTCGCAAAGGCACCGCCTCCGCCATTGCGCCTACGCAGTCCAGCTTGCAGGCCACGCAGCCGCAGTCCATCATCACGCGCGAGTTTATGGACTTGTCGGTTGCCCCCACCGCCGAGTACAGCCGCATAGTAAATATCGCCCCAAGCCTGTCTGGTGATTCTGCCAACGGCCCCGGATTGGGTGAGACCAAAACAACGCTGCGCGGATTTAAGGACGACCAATACAACATCACCTTTGACGGTATTCCATGGGGCGACACCAACAACCCAGCGCACCACTCCACCTCATTTTTCCCGGCTTCGGTGATTGGCGGCGCCATCGTCGAGCGCGGCCCTGGCCAGGCCAGTGATATGGGCTATGCCACTTTTGGTGGCTCCATCAACCTCTTCTCCAAGAAGCCGTCGCAAGTCCAAACCGCGAACGTGTTTACGTCCTTCGGTACCTGGAACACGCGTTTATATGGCGCTTCGTTTGAAAGCGGCCGCTTGACTAACTGGGGTGATGCGACGCTGCAACTCAATTACCAGCATTTGCAGTCTGACGGCTACCTGAGTTTCAGCCCCATCAAAAGCGACAACTACACCGCCAAATTTGAGCGCCCGATTGGCGATTCCTCAGTGCTGACCTTGTTTGGCTCAGTGAACAATATCAAATACACCCAGCCCGACAACAATAAGGGCGCAACCCTGACGCAAATAGCGGCGTTTGGTAAAAATTTCCAGCTGGACAACGATCCGAGCAGCATGAATTACCAAGGCTTCAACCACACTACCAAAGACACTGACTTTGAATATCTACGTCTGCGCAGCGAGCTAGGTGGCGGCTGGAAGCTGGATAACCAAGCCTACACCTACTCCTACAATAATCAGACGATTTCATCTACCGACCCTACGTGGACGGGTACGCTGCCCACTGGCACCGATCCACGTCGTACAGCACCTGCGGGTACTTGGAATAGAACGCCAGCATTGAATGGCCATATTCCTGGAATTGACAAACAAAACAAGTACCGTGTATGGGGCGACATTTTAAAGATCAGCAATAAATTCGATGCAGGTTTGCTGCGCACGGGTTTTTGGTATGAAAAATCATCTTCAGATCGCCATCAGTATGATTTGGATCTGACGTCGGGCACGTACAACCGCGTAGAAGGTACGGCAGCCAATGGCGCATTCTTAGCAGGCACCAACCGGCCAATAGACAGCGTGTTGTTTGACCAGCAATCCAAAATCAAAACTCTCCAGCCGTTCGTCGAATTTGAGTGGGCCGCAAGCCCCAGCACGACGGTGACACCGGGTGTGAAATACGTGAGCATCACACGTTCCGTGGACGCCCAGGTGCAGCAAACTACGCGTGCATTGAATAACCAAGCGAGTGTGGACTACAAAACCACACTGCCGTTTTTGACGATCAACCAGAAAATCAACCCCGAGATGTCGATGTATGCGCAGTACGCCAAAGGCTTTCAGATCCCCGATCTGAACACCTTCTACATCGTTGATCCCACGAAAAATAGCTCTGTACCGCAAAAATCCACTAACTACCAGCTGGGCTTAGTTGGCAAATCGGACCAGTTCACCTGGGACGTGGATCTCTACCGCATCGATTTCACGAATAAGTTGGTGTCCAACAACCTTCCGGGCAATGCCCAAGCATTTGTCAACATTGGTGGCGCGCGCTACCAAGGTGCTGAGGCGCAAATGGCCTATGTGATTGGTGGTGGCTTTTCAGTGTATGCCAACGGTTCTGTGAACAGTGCCAAGTCCAACGATACCGGTCAGCAAATTGCCAATGCACCCAAGATGACTGCGGCTTTGGGCGCCCTGTACAGCCAAGGCCAGTGGTCTTCATCGTTGATCTACAAGCGCACCGGTGCGTCTTACCAGAAAGACTTTGACGCCACCATAGCGCCTGTCAATGGCGTGCCGTACTATGACTACTACCAAGCGCCTGCGTATGGAAACCTGGACTTGGGCGTGGCGTACACCTTTAACAATCTGGGCAGCTTTGCCAAGACCGCAAAGGTGCAGTTGAACGTGTTTAACTTGGCCAATAGCCAAAAAACCACGGCCATCACCACAGGTAAAACTCTGCCCTTCGATACCTATGTGTACCAGGCACCGCGCAGCCTGCAAGTGTCGCTTAACGTAGGTTTCTAAAGATGACCATCGCTAAGCTGATAGAACTGGCCAATGGTTCGGGCGGAACGCTGTATGTGATGTGCCTGCTGCTCTTGGCGGCGCTGACGGTCATCATTGAGCGCACGCTTTACTTGTCCAAAATGCAACAGGGAGGCGATGCACTCATTCACCTGCTGCACGCCAACCTGCCCTTGCATGCCGACACCATGCAAGAGGCGCTGGATACCCACGCCAAGCTGCCGCATGTGAGCTTATTCCAAGCGGCCGCTATTGAACCGCCCAACGCGGGACGCGACACCTGCGCAGGGCATTTGGAAGAAGCGGTGATGCGCGAGGTGCCTACCCTAGACCGATCGCTGTGGGTGCTGGACACGGTGATTACGCTGGCACCCTTACTGGGGCTGTTTGGTACGATTGTCGGTATGTTCGGTGCGTTTTCGGTGCTGGGTGATGCGCAAAATGCGGCCACCCAAGTCACTGGTGGAATTGCAGAAGCATTGATCGCCACAGCCTCAGGTCTATTGATTGCCATGATTGGTTTGGTATTTTTCAATTGGCTCAACACCAAAGTGCGCGTGATCGTGCACCAGATGGAGACCATCAAGGTGATGCTGCTGAACCGCCGTTTTGGAACCCAAGCGACCGCTGTAGTGCGCCCTGGTTTAAAGGTAGCCTGAGCATGCGCTACTTTGAGACGCGCAAGGCGCGCATTGAGATCATTCCGATGATCGACATCATGCTGTTTTTGCTGGTGTTTTTTGCCATGATGACTTTGCGGATGATTCCCGCCACAGGGCAGATATCCAAACTTCCCACCAGTTCCACTGCAACAGCCATCCCGGCACCCAAGCTACTGGTGGAAATCCGCACAGGCGGGCAGTTTTTTGTAGATGGCCAAGCCACTACTGCGGATCAGATTACCGTGTTAGTACGTGCGCGTGAACCCGCCAAACTTGCCGTGACCATTGCCGGTAGCCAGGACGCGTCCTTGCAACACGTGATGCAAGTCATTGACGCCGTGCGTCTGGGGGGTGCTACACAAGTAGGTCTGGCGGCGCGTCAGACGGTACCGTGAGCGTCTCTGTCACGGCTCCCCATCTGGTGATGCGCCGTCCGCCTAGCCGTTCTTGGCAGGCGTTTGTATCCGCACTGGGGATTGAGGCCGCCTTGCTAGGTATTGCCATGGCCTGGCTGGTATCGCACCCGTCGCAGCCTGCTGAGAAAGTGGTGCCCATCACGATTGAGCAAGTGTTGGAGCCTGTTGTGCAAAAACCGGTGGAACCGGAGCCTGAAAAAATAGTGCCGCCCAAGCCAGTGGTTCGGCTATTGCCTGTCCCGGTGTCAGCCGTCAAGCCTGTGGTGCGGATGCCAACGCCACCGATGCCGCAGTCGGCACCAGCGCCGACCAGTGTGCCTGCGCCAAATCTGATACCAAGCCCGGTGCCAGTGCCAGACACAGTTACCCAAGCACCTGCCCCACCTGCACCTCTAGCCCCACCTACCGCCTATTCGCTACCTGTTG
>JAYVDN010000110.1:0-4393 GCA_043749385.1 Polaromonas sp. | reverse complement strand
GGTAGCGTGCACTTTGACGGCAAAGACGTCACCTTGGCCACGCCGCAAGAGCGCAACATCGCCCAGGTGTTCCAGTTCCCGGTGATCTACGACACCATGACGGTCTTTGAGAATTTGGCCTTTCCGCTGCGCAACCGCAAAATGCCCACAGAGCAAATCAACAAGCGCGTGGGCGCCATTGCAGAGATGCTGGAGATGAGTGGACAACTCAACCAGCGCGCAGCGGGCCTGGCGGCGGACGCGAAACAAAAAATCTCCTTGGGGCGCGGGCTGGTACGCGACGACGTGTCTGCGGTGCTGTTTGACGAACCTCTCACGGTGATTGACCCACACCTCAAATGGCAACTGCGCCGCAAGCTCAAGCAAATTCACCGCGAGCTGAAACTCACCTTGATCTATGTCACTCACGACCAGGTAGAGGCTTTAACGTTTGCAGACCAGGTGGTAGTGATGACGCGCGGCCGCGCCGTGCAAATGGGATCGGCAGCAGATTTGTTTGAGCGCCCCAGCCACACCTTTGTGGGCCACTTCATTGGCTCGCCAGGCATGAACTTTTTACCTGGCCAAGTAGAGATGGACACGGTGCGCGTGGCGGGCATGAGTCTGGCCTTGCCCGCCGGGCGTGAGCTGCCGGATGGAGACATCAAGCTGGGCATACGGCCCGAATACGTGGCGCTCAGCTCGGCCAACGCGGCAGGCGCGCTGCCCATGACAGTGTCCCAAGTACAAGACGTAGGCACCCATGTAATTTTGAGCGCTAGCATTGCGGGCCACACCGTCAAGGCGCGCCTGCCAGCCGATGCAGCGCAGTGGGCCAAAGGCGATGCCGTGTGGCTGCGTGTGCTGAGCGAGCACACCTGCATGTATAAAAACGAGGAGATCGCGGTATGAGCACCACCACCAAACCCGTCAACCAAAAGGCCTGGTTTTTGATCTTGCCGGTGCTGCTGTGCGTGGCGTTCTCCGCCATCTTGCCTTTAATGACGGTGGTGAACTATTCGGTGCAAGACATCATCTCGCCCGAGCGCCGCGTGTTTGTAGGCACCGAATGGTTTGCCAAAGTGATGCGCGATGAAGAGCTGCACGGCGCGCTGTGGCGCCAGCTCACGTTCTCGTTTTCGGTGCTAGCCGTGGAGCTGCCACTGGGCATTCTGCTGGCCTTGTCCATGCCTGCGCAAGGCTGGAAGTCATCGGCCACCTTGGTCATCGTGGCGCTGTCGCTTTTGATTCCCTGGAACGTGGTGGGCACCATCTGGCAGATCTTTGGCCGGGCTGATATTGGTTTGATGGGCGCTGCACTGCAAGGCTTGGGCATCAACTACAGCTACACCGGCAACGCATTGCACGCCTGGCTGACGGTGCTGCTGATGGACGTGTGGCACTGGACGCCGCTGGTGGCGCTGCTGGGCTACGCCGGTTTGCGCTCCATCCCCGATGCGTACTACCAGGCCGCCAGCATTGACGGGGCTTCCAAGTTTGCCGTGTTTTGGTATGTGCAGTTGCCCAAGATGCGCGGGGTGCTGATGATTGCCGTGCTCCTGCGCTTTATGGACAGCTTCATGATCTATACCGAGCCCTTTGTGTTGACGGGCGGCGGACCAGGGAACTCCACCACCTTCCTGTCGCAGTTCTTGACGCAAAAAGCCGTGGGCCAGTTTGACCTGGGCCCGGCGGCGGCCTTCTCGTTGATTTACTTTTTGATCATCCTGCTTTTGTGTTTTATTTTGTACAACTGGATGCAGCGTGTTGGCACCGCAGAGAAGGAGGGTGGCCATGCTTAAACCCAAATTTCAAAAACGCAGCATCTTTCTCATTGCCTACATCATCTTCGCTTTGTTGCCCATCTACTGGATGGTCAATATGTCGTTCAAAACGAACAGCGAAATTGTGGCCAGCTTCACGCTGTTTCCGCAGCACTTTACCTGGGCCAACTACAAGACTATTTTGACCGACCGGTCGTGGTACTCGGGCTATATCAACAGCCTGATTTATGTGGCGATCAACACAGTGATATCGATCACTGTGGCCTTGCCCGCAGCCTATGCATTCTCTCGCTACAGCTTTTTGGGTGACAAGCATGTGTTCTTCTGGCTGCTGACCAACCGCATGACACCGCCTGCCGTGTTTTTGCTGCCGTTTTTTCAGCTCTACACCACGGTGGGTTTGATGGACACGCACCTGGCTGTGGCACTGGCGCACTTGCTGTTCAACGTGCCGCTGGCGGTGTGGATTCTGGAGGGCTTTATGAGCGGCATCCCGCGTGAAATTGACGAGACGGCGTATATTGATGGTTACTCCTTCCCCCGGTTTTTCGTCACCATATTTCTGCCTTTGATCAAAGCCGGCGTGGGCGTAGCCGCATTTTTCTGCTTCATGTTCAGCTGGGTAGAGCTGCTCTTGGCCCGCACCTTGACCAGCGTGAACGCCAAGCCGATTGTGGCCACCATGACGCGCACTGTATCGGCCTCGGGCATGGACTGGGCTACCTTGGCGGCTGCGGGGGTGCTGACGATTGTGCCCGGCGCGATTGTGATTTGGTTTGTGCGCAACTACATCGCCAAAGGGTTTGCGATGGGCCGCGTGTAACACAGGAGCACTGCATGTTTAACTGGATGGCGTGGACACTGCCGGTCGCAATTTTTTTTACCTGTATCGTGCTGATGCTCGTAGGCATGACCGTGTGGGAATTGAAATCCCCCACAACGCTGCGCAAAGGATTCCTGCCTTTGGAGACTACGCGCGGCGACAGGCTTTTTATTGGTCTGCTGTCTGCCGCGTATGTGAACCTTATTTTTATCGGCCTGAGCGGCAAACTGGCTGGCTGGCTGGGTTTGGCGGTTGACCCTTCGATCTGGATCAGCTTTGTGGTGTCGATGGGTTTGCTGGCATTCATCATGCGACGAGGTTAGATGCGACAAGGTTAAAACTTTTTCCTGGTAATCCGGCCCCTCGCTTCCCCAGGGCCGCGGTCACCCAACTGCTTTTGGGGAAGCAAAGTACTGAGGAGATAACCGATGAAGAAACTACGCTATACCGCGTTGACCGCCGCCGTCGTGCTGGCGCTCTCGGCCTGCGGGAAAAAAGAAGAACCGGCGGCACCCGTTGCCAGCCCCGCACCTGCGGCCAAACCAGCGACACCCGCTGGGTCCCCCATGGCCGAGGCGGCGAAGAAATGGATCGACAACGAGTTCCAGCCGTCTACGCTGACCAAGGAGCAGCAGACCGAAGAGCTCAAATGGTTTACCGAGGCAGCCGCCAAGCTCAAGGCCAAAGGGGTGAATGAAATCTCGGTGGTGTCCGAGACCATCGCCACGCACGAATATGAATCCAAAACGCTGACCAAAGCCTTCGAGGAAATTACCGGCATCAAGGTCAAGCACGACATTATTCAAGAGGGCGATGTGGTGGAAAAACTGCAAACCTCGATGCAGTCGGGCCAGTCGATCTACGATGGCTGGATCAGCGACTCGGACTTGATCGGTACCCACTACCGTTATGGCAAAATTTTGAACCTGACGGACTATATGACCGGCGCAGGCAAAGAGTGGACCAACCCCGGCCTGGATCTCAAAGACTTTATCGGCACCAGCTTTACCACCGCACCCGACGGCAAGATGTACCAGCTGCCGGACCAGCAGTTTGCCAACCTGTACTGGTTCCGCGCGGATTTGTTTGCCAAGCCGGAGTTGAAGGACAAGTTCAAAGCCAAGTATGGATACGACCTGGGCGTGCCGCTCAACTGGAGCGCGTATGAAGATATCGCCGCCTTCTTTACCAACGACGTGAAAGAGATCGACGGCAAGCCTATTTACGGCCATATGGACTACGGCAAGAAAGACCCTTCGCTAGGCTGGCGCTTTACGGATGCATGGCTGTCCATGGCAGGCACGGCAGACATTGGCATACCTAACGGCAAGCCGGTGGACGAATGGGGTATTCGCACCACAGCCGACGGTTGCAACCCCGTGGGCGCATCGGTCTCGCGCGGCGGTGCTACCAACTCACCTGCTGCTGTGTATGCGCTGACCAAGTACATCGACTGGATGAAGAAGTACTCGCCCAAGGAAGCTATCGGCATGACCTTTGGTGAGGCAGGCCCTGTGCCTGCCCAAGGCCAAATTGCGCAGCAGATCTTCTGGTACACCGCCTTCACGGCCGACATGATCAAGCCAGGCCTGCCGGTGGTTAACGCCGACGGCACACCCAAGTGGCGCATGGCACCTGGCCCCAACGGCCCGTACTGGAAGCAGGGCATGCAAAACGGCTACCAGGACGTAGGTTCATGGACTTTCTTTAAAGACCATAACCCCGACAAAGTCGCCGCCGCTTGGCTGTACGCGCAGTTTGTGACCGCCAAAACTACCTCGCTGAAAAAGACCATCACCGGTTTGAC
>JAYVDN010000109.1:0-3351 GCA_043749385.1 Polaromonas sp. | reverse complement strand
TAACTTTTTTTATTCACGTTTTTCTACTTACCCTTCACCCTCAACCCTCACTGGAGATCACCATGACAGTCCCTTCATCCCTCGTCAACTCTGGCAGGCGCTCGATCATCGTAGGTGGAGCAGCAGTCGCTGTAGCACCCGCCTTGTTCAACATCGCGCGTGCGCAAACCACGCCGATCAAAATTGGTTTTCCCGTGCCGCTGACTGGCGCATTCTCGGCCGAAGCGCAAGACCAAGTGCGCTGCGCTGAAATTGCCATCAAAGAATTCAACGACAACGGTGGCTACAACGGCCGCAAGGCCGAGCTACTGGTACGTGACGACAAACTCAACCCCGGCGAGGCGGCTACCCGTACATTGGAGTTGATCGAAAAAGACAAGGTCGATTTTGTGGTCGGCTCGCTGTCTGCGGCCACCCAGTTGTCCATCAACGCGGTGTGCCGTGACCGCAAAATTATTTTCAACTCTATCAGCCAGTCTGATGCCATCAACGAAGCCAAGGACTGGTCTTTGTACACCTTCCATGAGGCGCTCACACCGCACCTCACCGCAGGCGCAGTGGGGCGCTATGCCTTCCCCAAGTTCGGCAAAAAAATGGCCTTGCTGACGGCCGACTACGCCTATGGCCACGAGATGGTGCGGGGCTTCCAGCGCGTGGGCAAAGAATTTGGCATGCAAACCGTGGCCGATATTCGCCACCCGCTGGGCACGGCAGATTTCTCCTCCTTCCTGCCACGCATCCAGGCTGCCAAGCCCGACGTGCTGGTGCTGTGCAGCTTTGGCCGCGACTTAGTCAATGCCGCCAAGCAGATCACCGATTTTGGCTTGAAGGCCAACATGAAGGTCATTACCCCTGTGCTGCTGTACACCGCTCGCCAAGCGGGCGGCGCAGAAGCGTTTGACGGCCTGATTGGCGGCACCTCGTACTACTGGGGTATGGAAGACAAAATTCCAACGGCCAAAGCCTTTAACGACAAGTTCCGCAAAGCCCACGGCGGAGGTGTGCCATCGGACTACGGCGCGCTGGGCTACGCGGGTGTGCGCAGTGTGCTGCAGGCGGTGCGCGAGGCTAAGTCTACCGAGTCGATCAAGGTGAGCATTGCGCTGCGCCAACTGCGCTACGACTGGTACAAGGGCGAGCAGGTCTACCGCAAGTGCGACCACCAGTCCGTCCAGTCGGTGGTGATTGTCGAGTCCAAATCGAAAAACATGAAAGACAAATACGATGTCTTCAATGTGCTGTCCATCGAAAACTCCAACGAGAAAAACCTGCGCACCTGCGACGAGCTGGGCCACAAGATCAGCACTTGATATCCTGGTAATCAGAATAATTCAGGTAACGCAAAAATCGCAAAACAAGATACCAAAATCACAAAAAAATGATATGAAAAATAGCCAGATCAGTACTTTCAATATGGTTTTGCGTTTTTGGCGTAATTTTTGCGCTTTTTGCGTTACCTCTGATTGCATCGCGCAGTAAATATTTATGGTTGATATCACTCTGGATTTGTTCTTGCTGCAGCTCATGACGGGCATTGCCCTGGGCGCTGTCTATGCGCTCTTGGCGGTGGGCCTGTCGCTGATCTTTGGCATGCTCACCGTGGTCAATTTTGCCCACGGTGCGTTTTTCATGATGGGCGCGTTTCTGGGTGTGTACTTCATGAACCTGACAGGCAGCTTCTGGTTCAGTTTGATTTTGGTGCCGGTGATCGTCGGTGCCTTTGGTTTGCTATGTGAGCGCTTTTTGGTGCGCCCCTTGTACGGGCGCGGTATTGACTACCCGCTCTTGCTCACCTTCGGCCTGTCCTACGTGATGATCGAAGCCATGCGCTTTCTCTTTGGTATTGAGGGTGTGCCCAGCTCTACGCCAGCTGAGCTGCGCGGTGCAGTCAACCTAGGCTTTGGGCACTTCCCCTTGTACCGTTTGTTTTTGATAGCAGCTACCGCGGTGATTGTGCTGGGTTTGTGGCTATTTATCGAGAAAACCCGCTACGGCCTGATCATCCGCGCCGGCTCGCGCGACCCAGAGATTGTCAAGGTGCTGGGCATCGACATATCCAAAGTGTGGTTGCTGGTGTTTGGCATTGGCACCGCCATTGCAGGCCTGTCAGGTTTGCTGGCTGCGCCTACAAGAGCGGTGAATCCTGAGATGGGCATCCCCATCTTGGCCGAATCGTTTGTGGTGACGGTAGTAGGCGGTATGGGCTCGCTGCCCGGCGCGGTGATAGCCGGTTTGCTGGTGGGCATTGTGTTTGCTATGACCTCCCTGTTCGCACCCGCCTACGCAGAGATGTCGATTTTTGTCTTGATGGCCGTGGTGCTGTTGATTCGCCCGCAAGGCTTTTTCGGCAAAGCCGGTTTGATGAGTTAAGGCACGCGTTACCCATGCAGCACACAATAAGCAACGCGATCGACGCGATTCGCCGCCACCGCGTAGCAGCCACCGTGGCGTTTTTGATGGTCTTTCCCTTTCTCATGCCCTACGAGGCATTAGCGGTCAACATCTTGATCTTTGGCCTGTACGCAGTGGGTTTTAACCTGCTGTTTGGTTACACCGGCATGCTGTCCTTTGGCCATGCCGCCTTCCTGGGGGTGGGCAGCTACCTGGCGGGCATCGTGGTGGTGCATGCGGGCTGGCCATGGTGGGCGGCCATTGTCGTGGGCGTCATTGCATCTTGCTTCGCAGGCTTGGTGATTGGCTATATCGCCATCCGCACGCGCGGCATTTACTTCTCCATGGTCACACGGGCCTTGGCGCAAATTGTCTACTACGCTTTTTACAAAGCCGACGACTGGACGGGCGGCGAGAACGGCGTGCGCGGCGTGAAGGTGGAGACCATCAACCTGCCGGGTATCAGCATCGACTTTATGAACCCGCTGAACAAATACTATGTGATCTTGGTGTTTGTAGCGCTGGCCCTGTGGTTCGTCTCGCGCATTCTCAGCTCGCCGTTTGGCGCGGTGATAGAGGCCATCCGCGAGAACGAAAAACGCGCTGCCGCCTGCGGCTACGACGTGGCGCGCAGCAAGCTCTTGGTGTTTGTGCTGTCCGCCGCCATCTGCGGCCTGGCCGGTGCGCTGCGGGCCCTGCATTTGTCCATCGTACCGATCGACTCGCTGCATTACCTGCAATCAGGCCACGCCGTGATGATGTGCCTGCTCGGCGGCATGGGCACGTTTATGGGGCCGTTTGTCGGCGCTGCAGTGTTCTTGTATCTGGAAGACGTGGTAACCAATATCACCAAATACTGGATGGCCGTGACGGGCGTGATCTTCATGTTCTTCGTGCTGTTCTTCCCCAAGGGCATTTGGGGCACCGTGCTGTACTGGACCAGCCGTTGGCAGCAAAAGA
>JAYVDN010000108.1:0-2827 GCA_043749385.1 Polaromonas sp. | reverse complement strand
GGGGGCCAAACCCCACCAGCACGGCCCAGCATCCCGTCGCGGCGAGCAGCGCGGGCCATCGCCACTTAACCAGGCTGAGCCACAGCACAGGCTGCATTGCAAAAACAGCACCCACTAAAAACACGCCAAAATACATGGCGTGATTAAACCAGTCACCCCACATCGCATGGGTAGACGGGTAGCGGGCGAAAAGCGTGACGCGCACTACAAAAATAAGCGCTATAGGTAGTACCACCAAGCCTGGGCCTGCCAATACGCGCTGCGCAAGACCTGCACCGCTTGCCAGCGACCTGGGCAGTGCTTTGATCGCAACCCACAGCAATAGCGTGTAAAGCCAAAGGTAAGGCAAGAACCACAAGTGGTTCCAGGTGGGCAAAATGAGGCAATTGCCGTTCTGGCAAAACCCCTTGTAGTGACCAAAATACAGTTTCAAAAAGTCCAGATAGTCGCCGCTGTAGCTGAACTTTTGTACCACCTCAAAGTAAGACTGCGGCGGCACAACAAATACCATGCCGCACAACAACGGCAGCAACAGAAATTTAGTACGCTTGCGCAAAAGACCGCCGGTAGCACCCGCCTTGAGCATCAGGGCGGTAGCCGCCCCTGACACCATAAACAGTAAATCCATACGCCACGGCCCGCTCAGCTTCATCCACGACTCCAAGCCCGGCCCGGCAAACGGGCTCTTCACATGAAAATCCCAGCGCACGTAGTACATGCCAACGTGGTACAAAATAAGCACCATCAACGCAACGATGCGCAACCAGTCCAAAAAGTACAATCTGGGCGGACTATTGGTCGCAACGGAGGTATTCATGGGCTCAATAGTCTGAGAGGTTGGAGCAGGCTAACGAAGAGAATGAGGTGTCGTTTGGTCTGCATTGCAGTCTACCATCGTGTCAAAATATAGTTCAGTTATTCAGCACATATTCGGCACGCATGCCCCATGGCGTTAGCTGTCGTCAGCAGACCATTTACAGGAGGCTTGTATGGCCGTTGTACTGTCCAAAGAATCACGCAAAGAACTCATCGGCTCGATAGAGCGCTACTTTCAGGAAAACATGCAAGAGCGCATCGGCAACATTGCAGCCAGCGCGCTGCTGGGTTTCTTCCTCGAAGAGTTGGGGCCGCTGGTCTATAACAAGGCTGTCGCAGACGTACAAGAGCGGTTGCAGGCAAGGGTCATGGAGGTGGATCTGGAAATCCATGAAGACGAGTTCCAGTATTGGCGCAAGTTTGATCGAGAGCGCAAAAACAGGTAAACTTCATTTGAGATACAATTTATAAAATGTATCTCAAAGGAGATTTCTATGCCTATCTCGTTACGACTGCCCGACGATATTGAAACCCAGATTGCAGGCTTTAGCGCTCGCCAAGGTCTGACCAAGTCTGCAGTGATCGTGCGCAGTATCCAGGAGTACTTGGCCAAACATGCGCAGCCATCGTCGTTTGAGATTTACGGAGAGGTGATGCGGGGCGCTGCCAAACTAGATGACCACACGGTGCAAAAGGATGCCCTGCGCGAGGCGGCAGAGCTGCGCGCGCTTAAGCAGCAGGCGCGTGATGCCATGCGCCGCAAGCATGCTGAGCGTTCCAAGCGCGCCACCCAAGCCATCGCAGCATCTAACACTAGCTCTAGCGCCGCCCTCGGTACCAGCACAAGCCGTAGCACCCGTAAAGCCGCATGAACACCCTGGCAGATTCAGGTTATTTCGTCGGCCTGTTCAACACCAAAGACCATCACCACAATCGCTGCAAAGCCTTCTTTGCCGGCTACACCGGTATCACTGTGACCACCTGGGCGGTGTTTACCGAGGTTTGCGCGCTGCTCACCCACAGCAAACAAAAAGCCTTTTTCGCCTGGGCCGCCAAAGCCCAAGCCCTAGGCCATTTGCGCATCGAATCTCCGCCCGCAGACGCCGTAGCTGCGCTGTGGCAACTGATGGACAAGTACGAAGACCTGCCCATGGATTTTTGTGATGCCAGTTTGGTCTACCTGGCCACCACCCTCAAAATTCACCGCATTGCCACGATTGACTTGAGAGATTTCTCAGTCTACCGACTGCCAGGTCGGCAACGGTTTGTCCATGTGCTGGATGTTTGAATGCGTAAGCGCTACATATTTAGTAGCTTTTCCCGCAATGTTTGATTGGGCTGACAGCCGAAATAGCTTGTAAAGTGTGGTTAACGCCATGTTTTCGATATCGCACGGTATTGAGTATGGCGAAATGCATGACACTGCTGGGTATAGACTGGTCTGCGCTCAGCTTGAGCTTGGCAGATTTGACTGTGGGTATGCGCAGGTGGTTGGTGTTTAGCTTGTGGTTGTGGGTGTGGGTGTTTGTACGCCCAAGCGCCTGGGCAGCAAGGAGGGTGGATCTGCGCAGGGACAGACGCGCGCCGTTGACCGGAGCAGGGCTTTAGCGGTTGAATACCCACCACGCTTGCAAGATCAGGTCGGTGGTGCTACTTCAGCGTAGCGGCATAAAGGGGGAGGCGGCGGCCCTAGGCCGCCCCGGAGGACAGCCGCGTAGCAGAGTGCACCGCCGGCCTGATCCCGTACAACGGTAAAAAGAACCCCTCCGAAGCCCGTAAAATAGCGGGCTATGACCCAAGCCAGCCCCACCCAAAACTTCTCCGTTGCGGATATCCGCAAAACCTTCCTCGACTTTTTTGCCTCCAAAGGCCATACCGTGGTCGAGTCCAGCGGCCTGGTGCCCGGTAACGACCCTACGCTGATGTTTACCAACAGTGGCATGGTGCAGTTCAAAGACGTGTTTTTGGGCAGCGACAAGCGCTCTTACGTGCGCGCAGCCAGCGTGCAGGC
>JAYVDN010000107.1:0-4399 GCA_043749385.1 Polaromonas sp. | reverse complement strand
GGCGCGCTCCAAAGAGCTGGGCCACGTGGGCGGGGTACTGAGCACCTCGTGGCTGATCGCCATTGTGTTCTGGATCGGCTGGGCCTCGGGCGAGACGGTGGCCACCGTGCTGTTTGCCATCGTGGCGTTTTTTGCGCTGCGCGAGTTTGTCACCCTCTCGCCCACCCGCAGGGGCGACCACCGCAGCCTGATCTTGGCGTTTTTTGTGGTGTTACCGGTGCAGTTTTGGCTGGTAGCCACCGCGCATTTTGACTTGTTCAGCGTGTTCATACCGGTGTATGTGTTTTTGCTGATCCCGGTGGTCAGCGCGCTGGCCAACGATCCGCACCGCTTTTTGGAGCGCAATGCCAAGCTGCAATGGGGCATCATGGTGTGCGTGTATGGCATGAGCCATGTGCCCGCCTTGCTGCTGCTCGATTTCCCCAATTGGGATGAACAAAAGAATGCTTTTTTAGTGTTTTTTCTGGTGTTCGTAGTGCAAATGTGCATGGTGGCGCAATACCTGGCGCAGCGCTTTATCAAGCGTGCGCCGCAGGCGCCTTTGGTCAGCCTGAGCTTTAACTGGACCAGCTGGGCCATCGGTGTGGCGGTGGGCGGGCTGGTAGGCGGCGCGCTGGCGGGCATTACCCCTTTCAAGCCCGGTCAGGCCATGGGCATGGCCTTGATAGCCTGCATCGCGGGAACCTTGGGCCATTTGGTCATGAAAGCCCTCAAACGTGACCGGGGCGTGACGCACTGGGGCGGCACGGTATCGGTGACTGGCGCCACCGGGCTGCTCGACCGGATCGATGCCCTGTGCTTTGCCGCGCCCGTGTTTTTCCACTCGGTGAGATGGTATTTTGGCCTCTAGCCCTGTAGAAAATTGCGGCAGCAGCTATTTTAAATATCGCGTTTTACCACCCCACTAAGAGACTCATTGTGCGCATACTTGGCATCGACCCCGGCTTGCAAACCACTGGTTTTGGCGTAGTAGACCTGCAAGGCCAGCACTTGCAGTATGTCGCCAGCGGCACCATCAGCACCCTGCATCTGCCGCGCGGTGACCTGCCCGCCCGCCTGAAAGTGCTGTTTGACGGCGTGCGCGAGGTAGTGGCCACTTACAAACCAGACGCTTCGTCGGTCGAGATCGTATTTGTCAACGTCAACCCCCAAGCCACGCTCTTGCTAGGCCAGGCGCGCGGGGCCTGCGTCACAGCCCTAGTATCGGTAGATTTACCGGTAGCCGAGTACACCGCCCTGCAAATGAAGCAAGCCGTTGCGGGCCACGGCAAGGCCGCCAAAGCGCAGGTGCAAGAGATGGTGATGCGCCTGCTCAAACTCCCCGGCCTGCCCGGCAAAGACGCTGCCGACGCATTGGGCCTGGCCATCACCCATGCGCACGCGGGTGCCGCCCTGCAACGCCTGGCAGCCGCCACGTCCTCATTGCCGCGCAACAGCGCGGCCTACAAGGCCGGGCGCAGCTACTAGCAGTCTGCGTGCTGCGCTGCGGCACAATGAATCTACAGAACTGTGCAAGCCTGCTCAAACGTCAGGCGTGGATTGCGGTCAAACAAGAGCTTGTCGTCGCCATAGCCCAGGTTGATCAAAAAGTTGGCCTGCCAGCGGCCATCGGGGAAGAACTCGGCATTCACTTTGGCCAGGTCCACGCCGCTCATGGGCCCGCAGTCCAGGCCCACGGCGCGTGCTGCCATCATGAAATACGCTCCACCCAAGGTGCCGTTACGCGTGGCCGTGCCCTGCGCTAAAGCTGCGTTGCCTTCAAACATGGCTTTGGCCTCTGGCTTGTGCCACACCTGAGGCATGTGCTCGTAAAAGCGCGTGTCGGTCGCGACGATGACGGTGACGGGTGCTGTGCGCGTTTTTTCCAGGTTGCCGGGTGATAAGGCGGGCAGCAAGCGTGCGCGCGATGCAGTTGAATTTAAAAACACATAGCGCGCAGGCTGGGTGTTCATCGACGTAGCGCCCATACTGGCAATGGCATACACCTCTTGCAGCAGGGCAGCGGGCACGGGTGTGTCTAAAAAACCGTTGGCGGTGCGGGCTTTGAAAAATAGCTGGTCGAGCGCGTCTTGGGAGATTTTCATGGGAAGAATGTTTCAAAAATCAAAACAGACAGTGTAGTTACTCGGGCTTGAGATTCATGTCGCGCACGAGCTTGGTCCAGCGCTCTACATCGCGCTGCACCAGCGTGCGGGTCTCGGCATCGGACATCGCCAGGGGTTTGCCTCCGGCCTTGCGAAAGATGTCGATCACCTCGGGCATGGCGACGACCCGCGCCATCTCGCTGCGCAGCCGCTCCAAAATGGCGGGCGGTGTGCGTGCGGGGGCGAAGAAACCAAACCACGATTCCAGCTCCAACTGCGCCACCCCGGTTTGCACCATGGTAGGCACATCAGGATGGTTGGCCAAACGTGCATTGCCCGACACGGCCAAGGGCCGTACCGTGCCTGCATCGATGTGCACGCGGGCGGTGGAGGACAGGTCAAAAAACACATCCACCCTGCCCCCTAGCAAATCTTGGTAGGCGGGCTGCGCGCCCCGGTAGGGCACATGCGTCAACTCCACCCCTGCCAGATGCCACAGCGCTGCGGCCAGCACATGTTGGCCCGAACCATTGCCCGCCGACGCGTAGGTGAGCTTGCCGGGATTGGCCTTGGCAAAGGCAATCACGTCTTTGAGTGATTGCTGGGCCAGGTCTTTGCGGGCCATCAGGCTGTAGCTGTAGGCAACCGCCAAGCCCAGCGGCTCAAAGTCGCGCAGGCTGTCGTAGGGCAAGTTGCGGTACAGGCCCATGTTGAGCGCCAGATTAGACACCGAGCCGGTGAGCAGGGTGTAGCCATCGGGCGCGGCTTTGGCGGCCAGGTCGGTGCCTACCAGGGTACCTGAGCCGGGACGGTTTTCTACCACCACACTTTGGCCCAGCAGCTTGCCCAGGCGCTCGGCCAGCACGCGAGAGACGAAGTCAAAACCTCCGCCGGGTGGCTGGGGCACGATGACGCGCAGCGCTTTGTCGGGGTAGCTGGCCTGTGCCCAGGCCTGGCCTGTGCAGCACAGCACCAATGCGCTGGACAGTGCTTGGCTTAATGCGCTGCGGCGCGTGGAACCTGTTGCAATGGATGGGCTCTTCAATGGCATAAACGCTCCAGCAAGTAATTTTAAAAAAAGTGGTGAGATGTCAACGCTCTAACGCACCACCGGCCAGCCAGCGCGCCCCGCGTGCATACAGCGCCTGCACTTGCTCGCCTTTGAGCATGGGCATGTCCATCTTCACCTGGTAGCCTATGCGGGTCTGGATATAGGCCAGATGGCGGTAGCCTTCTGGAAAGGTGGCCAGCGCGGTTTTGTCCAGGCGCAGCTGGGCCGAGGGGTCTACCGGGTCGATGCGGTCTTTTTCATAAATCGGCTGGCGGTGCAGCAGCTTCCACTGTCCATCGTGTTGGGTGACGAAGTCGTAAAAGCGCCCGGTACACACCACGTCGCACAAGACTGGGCCGTCCACGCCTTCGACCATGCCGCGCTGCGAGATAGTCATCTTGGTTTGCGCAATGGCGCGCTCGCCTGCCACCTCGACCGCCGAGCCACCGAGAAAGTGCAAGATGCTTACGCCCTTGTCCCAGCCCTCGCGGGTGACGCGGATAAAGTCTGCAAACGGCCCCTGAAACCAGGTGGCCATCATCACACCATCGGGGTGCCACACGGTGGCAAAGCGCTCCCAGTCGCCTGCGTCGCGCCATACGGCCCAACGCTCGACCATCTGGCGAACCAACAATTCATCGTGCAAAGGGGTGTGCATGGCAGGGCTGGTGGTCACGATGGTTTGCGCTTTCAAATGGGCGGCTTTGGCGATGCGCTCTGCCGTGTACGGATAGGAAATTCAAGCTGATGAGACCAAGTATGGCACGGATTTAGTGCACAAAAGCACCACTGTTTGCGCACGTTGGGGCCCACGCTGTCGCTGAGTGGCAAGACCACTGACCTTACATCGGCATTCGGTCTTGTGCGCACGCAGCCCTTGCCCGCAGCGGCGGCCCGCGCGGCGGGGATATGCAGGGCGGCGATATGCAGGGCGGCTGAGACGGTACCCCAATGTGATCAAGCATTTGCCGGATGTCGGCGCGTGGATGGGGCAGGGAGCAGGATGGGTTTGCGGCGCTACTTCGTTTTGTACGGGATTGGGTCGATGCTGCCTGTTCGTTTTGTACGGGATTGGGTCGATGTCGCCTGTTGGTTTTGTACTGGATTGGGTCGATGTCGCCCGTTCGTTTTGTACGTGATCAGGCCGACGGTGCTACTTCAGCTCCGCGGCTGTCCCCCGGGGCGGCCTAGGGCCGCCTCCTCCTTGTATGCTTAGTCTCAGGGAGTTCAAGTGAAAGTTTCAGAAAGTTATGCACAGCCCGTT
>JAYVDN010000106.1:0-12351 GCA_043749385.1 Polaromonas sp. | reverse complement strand
TTGAACACGCGCACGGTTTGGCCATCTTGTATACCGCGTTTTTCTGCGTCTTGGGCATGGATCTCCAGCAAAGGCTCGCCTTCCATATCGCGCAGGCTTTTGACGTTGACGAAGGTGCTATTGAGAAAGTTGCGTGCCGGTGGCGAGATCATGGCCAAGGGGTATTTGTCCGAGGCACCGATGGCTTCATGGTTGGGCACATGGTCAGGCAAACCGTCCATGCCCTGCGCGGCCAAGCGGGCACTGAAAAACTCGCATTTGCCCGATGGCGTGGGAAAGCCACCTTGGGCATAGGGCGCGTCGGGCACCGCCAGGGGGGCAAAGCCATCACGCAGCAGTTGCGCAAAATCTATGCTGCCTTCAAACGCGGCGCGGCACATCGTCTCGTCGCTGTCGGCAAAGCAGGCGTCCGTAAAGCCCATGCGCGCTGCCAATTCGCGGAAGATTTGGGTATTCGGCTTGGCTTGGCCCACGGGCGCGATGGCAGGTTGGTTGAGCAGCACATCGGTGTGGCCGTAGCTCAGGTGCACGTCCCAGTGCTCTAGCTGGGTGGTGGCGGGCAAAATGTAGTCGGCGTAGTCGGCCGTGTCGGTCTGAAAATGCTCCAGCACGACGGTAAACAGGTCTTCCCTTGCAAAGCCCTGCACCACTTTGGCCGACTCGGGCGCTACCGCCACGGGGTTGCTGTTGTAGACGATGAGCGCCTCTACCCTGGGGCCAAACTCGGGTGAGGCTGGGCGCAGCAAATCGTTGCCAATGGTGCTCATGTTGACAGTGCGCGGCGTTTTTCCTGCCAGCAGATCAGGGCGTTGCAAGGTCGCCTTGTTCACCGGGAACATGCCCGAGCTGGACAGCAGCAAGCCGCCCGCGCGGTGCCGCCACGCACCGATGAGCGCGGGCAGGCAGGCCACAGCGCGCGTAGCATTGCCGCCGCCGCGCACGCGCTGCATACCGTAGTTCACGCGGATGGCGGCGGGCGTTTGGTTCACCAAGCTCATGCCGTAGTCGCGCGCTAATGACGCAATTTGCGCTGCGGGCACGCCGCACACGCCTTCGGCGCGCTCGCAGTCCCAGGTCAGCGCACGCGCCTTGAGTTGCTCCCAGCCCACGGTGTGCTGGGCAATGTAGTCGTGGTCCAGCCAGTCATGGACGATCAGCTCATGCATCACCGCCAGGGCCAGCGCGGCATCGGTGCCGGGTAGCAACTGGATATGTTCGTGGCACTTATCGGCCGTCTCGGTTTTGCGCGGGTCAATGCAAATGAGCCTGGCACCCGCACGCTTGGCCTCTTGCGCGTAGTGCCAAAAATGCAGGTTGCTGGTGATGCTGTTACTGCCCCAAATGATGATGAACTTGCTTTGCGCAAAAAACTCCACCTTCATGCCCACCTTGCCGCCCAGGGTGTGGGTGAGCCCTTCGCCGCCTGCGGACGAGCAGATGGTGCGGTCTAGCAAGGAGGCCCCCAGCTTGTGCCAAAACCGCGCCGCCATGCCCTCGGCCTGCACCAGGCCCATGGTGCCTGCGTAGCTGTAGGGCTGTATCGCCTGCGGGTCGCGTGCGGCAATGGCCTTGAGGCGCGCGGCAATATCGTCCAAAGCCTCGCCCCAGCCAACTTGCGCAAACTGTCCGCTGCCCTTGGGCCCGACACGCTTCAAAGGATGCAAGATGCGCTCCGGGTGGTAAGTGCGCTCGGTGTATTTGGACACTTTGGCACACAGCGTGCCATGGGTTTGCGCATGCGCAGGGTTGCCATGCACTTTGATGGCGATGCCGTCCTGCACATCCGTGAGGAGTGCACAGGTGTCGGGGCAGTCGTGTGGGCATGCTCCACGCACTTGAGTCAACGGTTTGTCCAATAGCGTGTGCATTTATAACTCCTTGACTTGCGCTAGGCGTTGCATAAACTGCTCGCAGCGGGCCAACTGCTCCAAGCTGACAAACTCGTCCGGCTGGTGCGCTTGGTTGATGCTGCCGGGCCCGCACACTACGGTGGGAATACCGGCGTTTTTGAACACCCCCGCCTCGGTGCCAAAGGCCACCAGAGTGGTGCTGGACTCGCCACTCAAGCGCTGGGCTAGCTGGGTGATGGCATCTTTGGCAGAGCCCAAAAAACTCGGCACTGCGCAAATCGTTTCAAAGCTAAATCCCGCATCAGGCGCTATTTTTTTCATAGCTGCTCCCGCGATATTTGATTGGTCTAGCACCTGTTTTTGCATGGAAACCACGTCGGCGGTGGGCAAATCCCGAAACTCGTAATGGAACCAGGCATCGCGAGGCACCACGTTGTCGGCTATGCCGCCCTGAAACTGCCCTACGCTGGCGGTGCTGAAGGGCACGTCAAAGCCCTCATAGCGCGGTTCATTGGCTTTCATGTCATCGGCCATGCCGCGAATATGGGTGATGAGTTTGGCCGCCTCTTCAATCGCGTTGACCGACAGCGGAGTGAGTGATGAATGCGCCTCTTTACCGCGCACGCAGCAGCGCCAGCGGTACACGCCCTTGTGCGCAATGGCAGGCACCATGCTGGTCGGTTCGCCCACGATGCAGGCCACAGGCTGGATGCCGGCGTCCTTCATGTCGGCAATCAGCTCCTTCACACCAAAGCAGCCCACTTCTTCATCATAGCTCAGCGCCAAGTGGATGGCAAAGGGCGCGCTGCTATGGGCAAACGCCTCGGCGTGTGCCAGCGCGGTGCCGATAAAGCCCTTCATGTCGGCGCTGCCGCGCCCGAAGAGCTTCCCGTCTTTTACCAAGCCGGCCAAGGGATCGACCGTCCAATCTTGTCCATCCCAAGGCACCGTATCGGTATGGCCGCTCAAGATGATGCCTGCGGATTTGCCTTCGCCCAAGGTGGCAAACAAGTTGGCCTTGGTTTTGTCGGCGTTGTAAGTCAGGCGGCTTTTCACACCAATTTTGTGCAGCCTATCGCGCACCAGATGGATCAATTCCAGATTGGAGTTGCGGCTGACGGTGTTGATACGTACTAAGCTTTGCACCAGATCTAGTGCTTTGGGGGACAGGGCATGGGTCATACCCAACATTCTCGCGTAATTTCCCTAGGAACAGGATGGCATGGAAAAGGCTAGACTATCGGCTTAGGAGCACACCATGAAAATCATCGATTCCATCGTTACCCAAGCCGCTGGCATTGCCGCCATCCGCCGCGACATCCACGCCCACCCGGAGCTGTGTTTTCAGGAGGTGCGCACAGCAGATGTCGTAGCGGCCAAGCTGACCGAGTGGGGCATTCCCATCCACCGAGGCATGGGCACGACGGGCGTGGTGGGCATTGTCAAAGCGGGCACGTCTACCCGAGCCATTGGCCTGCGCGCCGACATGGACGCGCTGCCGATGCAGGAGTTCAACACCTTCGCCCACACCAGCACGCATGCCGGCAAGATGCACGCCTGCGGGCACGACGGCCACACCGCCATGCTGCTGGCAGCCGCCCAGCATTTTGCCAAGAACCGCAACTTTGACGGCACGGTGTATTTAATCTTCCAGCCCGCCGAAGAAGGCGGTGGCGGCGCGCGCGAGATGATCAAGGACGGGCTGTTTGAGAAATTCCCGATGGACGCGGTGTTTGGCATGCACAACTGGCCGGGCACACAAATCGGCAAATTTGCCGCCAGCCCTGGGCCGGTGATGGCGTCGAGCAACGAGTTCAAAATCACCATCCACGGCAAGGGCGGCCACGCCGCGCTACCGCACAACAGCACCGATCCCATCCCTGTGGCAGCGGCCATGGTGCAGGCCTTTCAAACCATCATCAGCCGCAACAAAAAACCGATTGACGCAGGCGTGATCAGCGTAACGATGATCCATGCGGGCGAGGCCACCAATGTGATCCCCGACAGCTGCGAGCTGCAAGGCACGGTGCGCACCTTCACCCTGGAAGTGCTGGACATGATCGAGCAGCGCATGAAAGAAGTGGCCGATGGTATCAGCGCCACTTACGGCACCACCTGCGATTTTGCGTTCAAGCGTAACTACCCGCCGACGATTAACCACGCCAAAGAGGCCGAGTTTGCCCGCAGCGTGATGGGCAAAATCGTCGGTGCCGAGAACGTGCTGGCGCAAGAAGCCACCATGGGCGCGGAAGACTTTGCCTACATGCTGCAAGCCAAGCCCGGCTGCTACGTATTCATCGCCAACGGCGACGGCTCGCACCGCGAGATGGGCCACGGCGGGGGCCCGTGCATGCTGCACAACCCCAGCTACGACTTTAACGACGACCTCATTCCATTGGGCGCCACCTACTGGGTGCGCTTGACGGAAGAGTGGCTGGCCAAAGCCTAATTCTCAGTCCACCATCCCCTACTTTCCACCCGAACCCACTCCGTTCGGGCTGAGTCTGTCGAAGTCTTCGCAAACCCTTCGACAGGCTCAGGGCGAACGGAGCTGAATGAACCGCATGATCAATATCCCAGACGCCTTTTCTGCCAGCTACCAAGAAGCACGCAAAAAATTCCTCGAAGCCGCCGCCACCGCCAGCCTGACGATCCAGTCGTTTAACCACCCGCTGCCGGGGCGCGATGGCGAAACACTGGCCATGGATGTGGTGCTGGACGGAGCGTCCGATGCCAAGCAGCTGCTGATCGTCAGCAGCGCCTGCCACGGTGTGGAAGGCTACTGCGGCAGTGGCGTGCAGGTGTTTGCCCTGCACGATGCCGAGTGGCGCGCCAAAGTCAAAGCCGCTGGCGTGGCGGTGCTGTATGTGCATGCGCTGAACCCACATGGCTTCTCGTTCCAGCGCCGGGTGACGCATGAAAACGTGGACTTGAACCGCAATTTTCAAGACTTCAGCAAACCACTGCCTGACAACGCTGGCTACCCCGCCCTGCACCCCGTGCTCATTCCTGCGCAATGGCCGCCCAACGCAGACAATATGGCTGCGCATGGTGATTTCATTGCCACCAAAGGCATGAAAGCCTTGCAAGACATCGTCTCGCGCGGGCAGCATACCCACGCCGATGGCTTGTTCTACGGCGGCGTAGCACCGACCTGGAGTAATAGCGCCGTGCGTCAGCTATTGCGCCAGTACGCTACACGCTGCGAGCGCCTGGCCTGGATTGACCTGCACACCGGCCTGGGCCCACGCGGCCTGGGCGAGCGTATTTTTGCCTGCCGCGACGACCAAGCCGCCTTTGCCCGCGCCCAGCAGTGGTGGGGCAACGCAGGCAACCCCAGCGGCGCTACGCCGGTGACCAGTATTTACGACGGCTCCTCGTCGTCCGCGTTTCTCACTGGATTGATGTGGCAAAGTGTGTACGAGGAATGCCCGCAAGCCGAGTACACCGCCATTGCCATGGAATACGGCACCCAGTCCATGGCCGAGGTGATGCAAGCGCTGCGCGCCGACCACTGGCTGCACCTGCACCCCGAGGCACCCGCAGCCCAGCGCGTGCAGATCAAGCAGCAGATGATGGACGCGTTTTACTGTGATGCAGACGACTGGAAAGGCATGGTCATCTCGCAAGCGCGCCAAGCCATGTTCCAGGCCGTTGATGGTTTAAGCCTTCAGACCACGCGCAAAAGCGATCTCTAGCAAGCCGTCAAATATCAGGCTGTCCAGCAGCTCCACCTCCATGCCCATGGAGGGCATCATCTTCCAGCCTGCGCCGCCCGTCATCACCACTTGCGGCATGGCGCCGGTATGCTGGTGCAGATGGTGGTGCATGCGGCGCACGGCACCGGCGATGGCGTAGGTGCCGCCACTGGTGAGTGCATCACTGGTGTTGGTAGGAAATTCGGTCACCTCGCCGGTGGGCACATGCAGGCCCGCCGTGCCGGACTCCAGCGCTTTGAGCATGATGCCGTGGCCGGGCAAAATAAAACCGCCTAAAAACTTGCCTTGCGCGTCGATGGCCTCCACCGTCACCGCCGTGCCCACCATCACCACTACCAGCGGCTTGGCCGCCTCGCCCATGGCCAGGCGCGACTGCATCCAGCGCCAGGCACCTATCATGGCCACCCAGCGGTCTGCGCCCAGGCGTGCGGGGTGGTCATACCCGTTGGTTAAACCGGCCTCTGCGGGGCTGGAGACTACCCAGCGCGGGCCAAAGCTGTCGTTGGTGTCCCAGCGCTCTTCTAGCTGCGACTCCACGCGGCGCTTGATCGCGTCACCCGCCACAATGCAGCCCAGCATATTTGTGGGCTGGGCAATAGCGCTCCAGGCACCGTCGGCCAGCTTGTCAAGGTTCTCTAAAAACTCTGCGCCTTGTGCCAAAACCGTTGCGCCGGGGCGCGCTGCGTCATACAGCGCCCATTTCAGTCGCGTATTTCCTACATCGAGTGCCAAAAAAGTCATGCTGCATTATGAACGGCAAAACTAAATAGACCCTGTGAGGGCTTGCCCTGATACGTAGTGTCACAAAACGCGCATACTTGGCGGTGCATACTGCGTAGTGTTAGCATTTATCATTACATTGCTTTCATTATTTTTTAAACCACTTAGGAGTACCACCATGGGCATGTTTAGTTTTATCAAAGAAGCTGGCGAAAAATTGTTTGGCAGCAAGAAGGTGGAAGAAGCCGCCGCCGCTGCCGCTGCCGATCCTGCTGCAGCGCCCTCGCTGCTGGAGCTGAACGTAGAGGCCGCACGCGGCATCAAAACCTATATCGAATCACAAAACCTGGGTGAGACCGGTTTGATGGTGGACTTTGACGGCGCTACCGGCAAGGTAACCGTGCAAGGCGAAGCGCCGACCCAAGAAGCGGTAGAAAAAATCAGCCTGTGCTGCGGCAACGTAGCAGGCGTCACCGACGTAGAAAACCTGATGAGCGCGGCCGACGGCGGCGATGAGAGCCAGTACCACGACGTGGTGCGCGGCGACACCCTGAGCGCCATTGCCAAAGAGTACTACGGCAATGCCAACAAATACATGGCTATTTTTGAAGCCAACAAGCCCATGCTGAGCCACCCCGACAAGATTTACCCAGGCCAGAAGCTGCGTATTCCTGCTGAAGCGTAAATTCGGTTTTTCTCGTGCCAAGCCCAGCCAAATAATTGGCTGGGCTTTTTTTATGGGTTGGTGTGAAATACCGTGGGCTGAACCGCTAGCCCGCGTCCACGGCCCCTGTGCGCACTCCGCGCAGCCAAATATCTTGCGCGCGGGCAACCATTTTTTCTATGCTGTCATCGCTACTGCCGCCCACGACGGCGCAGGGGGTAATTGCCACAAACATTTCTTCACTGCGCGGGCCAAACGGCAATTGCATGGGCCTGCCAAAGCGGCCTTCCAGCATACCCAGGACGGCATGGCGCTCCAGCCAGGGTACCAGCACCACCCAGTCCCCACTGGCGTTGCGCGAGACGACGGCGTCTGCGGGAAGTGCCAGCGTCAGGTGCAGCGCCATGTCGCGCAGCGCGCGGCTTTGCAGCGTCAAAGAGTGCTTGGCCGAATAGTCGCTGCCGTGGCCGCTCACGTCAATCGGTTCATGCCAGTGGCTGGGCAGAGGCAACAGCACCAAGGTGCATGGCTGCGTTTCTTGCATGCAGACCTGCAGCAGCCGGGCGCCGTAGCGCGACAACCCATGCTCGTTGTAAGCCAGACTGGCTTTGTCACGGCGCAATCGGTCTACCCCCAGCTCTACTTGGCTCAGCACCTGGCCAAAGCGCCCTGACAAGGTGCACATGCCCAGCAGCAGCAGCCCACGCAACACAAACAGCTCTGGCTGCAAGCCGGGCGCTCTGCGCCAACCCGATACAAAGTACAGCGCTAAAACCGCCAGCGTAAACAGGCATAACCAGGTGGTGTTCATCAACAGTGGGTAGGCTATTGCCATCAGGATCAATAGAAACAGGAAGGGGCCTGTGCTACCCCCAGAGCGGGGATCGACATAAATCCAGGCCACCATCAGCAGCGCCACCGCCGCGCCGATAGCCCACTGGGTTTGGTTGCGCGCAGGGTGGTAGCGGCGCCATGCCGCCATGCCAATTAAAGCTACACAGGCTAGCATGATGTCGCGTGCACCATGCACCACCAGTGCGGTGACCAGCAGGCCGTACACACCGCAAAACAGCAGCAGCCATACTTCCAGGGTTTCAAATTTACGCGGCACCAAATAGGCCAGGGCCTTGTGGTCAATTTCAGTCTGCGTACGGGGGAATTCGGGCGCGGACTGCGTGGTGTTCCAAGGGGGTAGTTTTAACCAAGACATCATTGTGAGCACACCCGAGAACAGACTGCCATCGAGCTGGAGATAGGGATAGAGTTAGACACCAGACAAATAGTAGACAAATATCAAAAACAAAAAACCGATGCCAAGCTTAACCGCCCGCTGTTTAGTTTGCCTGTGTAAATCACCTAAGTTGCGAAGTAACAAGCTATATTGCTCGCCTTGTTAACGCTTTAGTAGTTATTTTTTCCGACGTATTGCACAACTTTGTCGCGCTTCAGCTACAGCCTGCGATGGGCTTGCCGCTCAAAGTGGTTGTCTGCATACGCACTACGGCCATGGGCTGCGGCCCAGGCGCTGCACAGCAGGTACGCCAGCGGAAAGAACGCCCCCCAGTGCAGGGCCTGCTCTACATGCACCAGCTCATGTGCCAAGGTGCGGCGCAGCGCCTGTGCGTCGCGTGCGAAGACGCAGCAGCCGACCGCCATGGCGTCCATTTCGCCGTAAGGGTGGTGCTTGAGAAGCCATGCAGCGGGTGCGCCATACGCTACAAATACAGGAGCTCCTCCCGCGATATTTAATTGGGCTAGAGCCATATTGGGTTTACAAAACCGTATGCCTAGCCACAGCGGCAGGCCGCACAACGTGAGCGGCAGCGCCCACAGCCACATTGCGGCGCGCCACCCTGACTGAAGGCTAGGTATCCATCGTTTCATACCCAATTTAACGAGGGCCGGGCAATGGGGTTGACGGTCTCGTAGGCCCGCGCCGCGCGCAGCACCAATGCATCGCCAAACATGGGGCCCACCAGCTGCAGGCCCATCGGTAGTCCGGCTTGCGTGAGGCCACAGGGCATGGAGCAGGCGGGCTGCTGAGTGAGGTTAAACGGGTAGCTAAAGGGCGTCCAGCCCAGCATGGCCTCGGGGTTCATGGGGGCGTGTCCAGCTGCTTTAGCTTCGAAGGCGGGGACGGATACCGCCGGCGTGAGCAGCAGGTCGTAGCGCTGCATAAACTGGCGCATGTGGCTGCCCAAAGCGCCGCGCCGCATATGCAAACGCTGGACGTCCAGAGCGCTGATGTGTGATCCAATGTCAGCCTCGGCCTTGAAGTCGGGGTCGGTGACGGCTTGCTGCGCGGGGCTGAGCGTGTTCCACACCGTCCAGGCACCGACAAACCACAGGCCCGTGGTGATGTCCAGCGGATCTTCAAAGCCAGGGTCTACATTTTCTACGATGGCTCCGAGTGCTTTAAACTGCTTGGCGGCTTGGTCTATCGCAGCGGCGATCTCTGGATGAATATGCTTTGCGAAGCCCAGTGTGGGCGAGTAGGCGATGCGCAGGCCTTTAACGCTTGCGTTAATTCCATTACTTAGGCCTTTGTCCAAGTCTTTGAGATAGTCCACGCCGTCGTAGGGCAGCGATGTCCAGTCGCGCGCGTCGGGCTGGGCTAGCACGTTCATCATCAGCGCTGCGTCCCTCACGCTCATGGTGTGCGGGCCCAAGTGCGCTACGCTGCCAAAGGGTGACAGTGGGTAAGCAGGCACGCGGCCAAAGCTGGGCTTGAGGCCAAAGTTGCCACAAAACGCGGCCGGTATGCGCACACTGCCCGCGCCGTCTGTACCTACGCTGAGCGGCCCCATACCCGCAGCCACAGCCGCCGCCGTGCCGCCGCTGGAGCCACCCGGAGTTTTACTGGTGTCCCAAGGGTTGCGGGTAATGCCGGTGCGTGGCGAGTTGGTCTCGCCTTTGCAGCCAAACTCGGGGGTGCTGGTTTTGCCCAGGATGACGGCACCCGCTGCTTTGAGCCGCGCAGTCACGGGTGCGTCTACGTCCCACACTTGGTTGGCATCGACCGTGTGGCTGCCGCGCAGGGTGGGCATGCCCGCAGTCAAGATCAAGTCTTTGATTGAGGTGGGCACACCCTCCAGCGCTCTGACCGCTGCGCCCTGCTGGCGGTGGGCTTGCCACGCCGCTTCACTTTTAATAGCTTCTTGCGCCGATGATTCTTGGGCTAAGTGGCAAAAAGCTTTTAAAGTGGGGTTGAGCTGGTCAATCCGCTTTGTTACCGCCGCATGCGCCTCTACGGGCGAGGCTTGGCCGGTTTGGTAGAGCTGTAGCAGCTCGGTGGCGGTGCAGTCGGCTAGGTTCGTTGTCATGGTGCTAAGACTCCAAAAAATTTAATGCAGGGGCCAATGAATGCGGGTACCGGACGCAGAGGACGCAAAAAAGAGAGAAAAGTAAAACCAAAAAAACATCTGGATTTCAAATTTCAAATTTCAAGTTTATCTTTTCTCAGATTTTTTTTGGTATTCATTTTTTCTCTTTTTGATATTCTTTTGCGTCCTCTGCGTAACCTTTGCGACCTCTGCGTTCCGGCCAAGTCCGCTTTCGCCCTCAGCCAATCACTCAACTATGCAAACACCTCACTCATTCAGCCGGCAAGCTCGCCGACACCACCAGTTTTTTCCAAGGCAAATCCGCCGGGTCAGCGGCCATGGGCCCTGCGGCTTTGGCCACAATGATGTCGGTGGCCGCATTAGCCACGAGGGGTGTGAAGTCAGCGCGGAAATGGTTGGAGCTTTTCACCACGATGATCTTCATGGCCTCGGGATCAATACCCACCATGCGGAACAACTGGCGGTCCAGCATTTGCTTTTTGCCACTGGTCACCACGATCAAGATACCCTCAATTTCCAGGCATACCGTAGGGCCCAGGTGCACCGTCACGCCGGTCATCATCGGCCCAGTGAGGGTGCAGCTACCATCGCTGACCGCCAGCACGTTAAAGTCCGCTTGCAAGGGCGGTTCGCTTAGCTGGCCAGTGAAGGTGGGCACCGCTTTGCCTAGCGATAAGTGCAACTTAGGTGCTGCGTTATTTATAGCTACTCCCGCGATATTCTGTTGGGCTAGTGGCCTGTTTTGCATAAATTTAGTGGCCTGCAACGCGGCCTCTGGGTCAAATACCAAGCCCACTGCCACTTGGCGTGGAAAGCGTTTGCCCACACCTTGGCGCATCAGCTCGTGCAGCATGCCCGTGGTGTTGCTGTCTCCGCCCGCGCCCGGGTTGTCTTGGGTATCAGCCATCACGATAGGTTGGCTTGCCTGTGCAGCCCGTTCGACCGCCAGCGCGATGGCCACCGGTGCGTCCAGCACGCCGGGGTTCCACTGCTGGGAGGGCACTGCGCTGGCGTACAGGGTTTGCACGGCCAGCTCAGCCTGCGCGCCATAGCCCCACACCATGGGCGCGCACTCGTCAAAATCAGCCGCTGGAAAGCCCATGCAAAAACTCAGCACGGTGCCGTGCTGCGCGTCCAGACTTAGTAACTGCTCGTAGATGCCTTGGGCAGGCTGCATCCAGGTGCTTTGGGCGTTGAGCGGGATGAGGTAGGGCAAGCGCATACAGTGCATCGGCTCTTTGCTGCCGCGCGCCATGCGCCTGGCCAACAGGTCGGCCGCCAGCGCGCCGGTCTTGGCCATGTCGATATGCGGGTAGGTGCGGTAGCTGACCAGTGCGTCGGCCAGCGCCAGCATACGCATAGTCACATTGGCATGCAGATCCAGGCTGACAACGATGGGCAAGGTATCCCCGACGATGGCGCGTATGCGCGCGATCAGCTCGCCCTCGGTGTCGTCTACCGCTTGCGCCACCGCTGCGCCATGCAGGTCAAGGTATACCGCGTCCAGCCCGGTCTTAAGCGCTGCGCGTACGTCTTCGCATATCTCGTTGGCTATGCGTTCAAATGCCTCGGTAGTGACGTAGCTGGACGGCGCGGCGCCTGCCCACAGAGAGGGAATCAAGTTCCATCCTCTGGCAGCAGCTGCGTCGATAAACCCACCCACGGGAATGTTCACCCCAGCAAACTTGGCCTGCATAGCCGCGCCGCGAATGTAGGCGGGAAAGGTATGCCCCGCCGTGAAGGCCGCCCAATCCGCCAGAGACGGTGCAAAGGTATTGGTTTCGTGCTGGTAGCCAGCGATGAGGATGTTCAAAATGATGCTCTCAGTGTGTTGGAAAAATCGTCACTGTGCGGGGGTCTTTTCTTTCAACGGGTAGTTTACCTGTGGATGGCTAATGTGCGCCTTGTTTTGCCCGTTGTTTTGTACGGGAGCAGGCCGACGGTGTACTCAGCTCCGCGGCTGTCCCCCGTGCTGGCCTATGGCCAGCGACTCCTTGTATGCTTAGTCTCAGGGAGTTCAAGTGAAAGTTTCAGAAAGTTATGCACAGCCCGTT
>JAYVDN010000105.1:0-8856 GCA_043749385.1 Polaromonas sp. | reverse complement strand
TGCGAATGGCTTCGTTGGATGCCTTGACGCGGGTGCGATAATATTTTTTTTGAAAGTCTCCCATGAAATTTGCCAAGTTTGTATTTTCTGCTTCGGTTTTGGCGCTGTGCGTCGGGGCATTGCCCGCCATGGCCGCCAGCTCGGCGGCGTCTTCGGCTGCTGAAGGCGTCAACTCCTCGGTGGGCAGTTTGTCCAATTCCGTGAGCGGTTCGAGCAAAAGCTCCCAAAATACGCCGGTTGCCGCGGGTGACTACCAGCTTATCCAAGTAGCTGCCGCGCCCAATCGACCAGGTTTTATGCAAATCACCTTGCGCGCGGCCAAAGCGCAGGACGCTGGGCAGGATGTTGTTTTGACACTGCCGCAAAAAGCCTTCGACAACAGCGGTTTGGCCAAAGGCGATGCCGTGGCAGCCCGTGAGCACGCCTACGGAGTGGAGTTTGCCAACGCGCAAACCCGCGCGGCCTTCTTCCTGGTGATGAATGATGCGGCTTACCGCGAGCTGGCATCCCACCCGGTAGTGCTTTGAGTTTGCGCGTGTCGCGCCAGTGCTGGAGGCTACTGGCGGTAGCCGCCACGCTCGCAGTTTTTAGCGCATCCAGCGCCGTCGCATCGTCGCGCTATTGCGATACCCAAGTGGCTTTGAGCCCGGACCAGCAGAGCAAGCTGCTGCGCTTTAGCGAGGTGGTGAAGGCTGAGCTAGAGGCCTCCGGCCAATCCATGGCCTTGCTGGCGCGCTCTGGCCTTAACCTGGCGCGCTTCGGTATTCGATACTCACATGCGGGCATTAGCCTGCAAACCAGTCAGAACGCGCCCTGGTCGGTGCGCCAGCTGTACTACGCTTGCGACGAGCAAAAGCCCCGCATTTTTGACCAAGGTATGGCCGGCTTTGTCTTGGGTACCGATAACGCAGCCGTAGGCTACATATCGGCCGTGCTGCTGCCACCCGAGGCCGCCAAAACCTTGGAAGCGGCTGCGCTGGACAACCGACAAGCGCTTGGTTTGCTGCACCCCGTGTACAGCCCCAACGCCTACGCCTATAGCCTGCGCTACCAAAACTGCAACCAGTGGGTCATTGAGTTGCTGGCCACGGCACTGAGTAAGTTAGGCCTGGCCCCTGAGGCTGGGCAAGACTCGACACAAGACATAGATCCCGTGTCCGAGCCACCCCCAGCACGTGCGCGCGCCCAGGCCTGGCTGCGCCAGCAGGGCTATGCGCCCAGTATCGTCGCGGTGGGCAGCCGCTGGCTGATGTGGGCAGGCGCCTTCATCCCCCTGGTGCGCAGCGATGACCATCCCGAAGAAGACCTGGCGCATATGCGCTACCAGGTCAGCATGCCTGCCTCTATCGAGGGCTTTGTACAAGCCAAGCTACCACAAGCCCAGCGCCTGGAGTTTTGCCACAACGAGCAGCACATCGTTATCCGTCGCGGTTGGGCCCCGATAGCAGAGGGCTGCGTGCCATCGCCAGAAGATCGTGTCATTGCGCTCGACTAAACGCCCGTCTTCGCTTTAAGATGGCGGCATGCAACTCCCATCCCGGTTTTGGGCGGACCTGACCAGCCGCCATTTTGCGCAACTTGCCGCCAGCGGCGCTATCGATCAAGCGGTAGCCGTGCTCCCCGTAGCCGCCATCGAGCAACATGGCCCGCACCTTCCCATGAGTGTGGACACCACCTTGGTCAACGGCGTGGTGAATGCATCCCTCGCCCATTTGCCTGCCGACCTGCCGGTGCTGTTTTTGCCGACGCAACAGATCGGCAAAAGCAACGAGCACATTCGCTTTCCCGGCACCCTCACTTTGAGCGCGCACACCTTGATCAAGGTGTGGATAGAGCTGGGCGCAAGCGTGGCGCGCAGTGGAATAAAAAAACTGGTGCTACTCAACAGCCATGGCGGCCAAGTGAGCGTGATGGACATTGTGGCGCGCGACCTGCGCACCGCACACGATCTCATCGTGTACCACACCAGCTGGTACAACCTGCCGCTGGGCAGTGATGTGATGGGCCAGTTTCCCGCTGAAGAGCACCGCTTTGGCATCCACGCGGGCGATATCGAAACCTCGATGATGCTGGCTCTGGCACCGCATCTGGTAGACATGGCACTGGCGCAAAACTTTCAGAGCACGTCGCGAGACCGCGCCGCAAAGTACCCGATATTAGGCAATGGCAGTAGCGCCAAGCTGGGCTGGCAAATGCAAGACTACAACCCGCAGGGTGCGGCAGGCAATGCGCTTGCCGCTACCGCCGCCAAAGGCCACGCGCTGGTCAATGCGGCGGGCTTGCAACTGGCGCGCTTGCTGCAAGAGGTAAGCAGCTTGCCGCTGTCTACGCTGAACGCCAGGCCGGAGATTGCAGGCTAAATTGACGGCTAGGGACGAGATCAACGGTTAATAAATCACTACGTATTTTATAGCTGCTCCCGCGATATTCTATTGGTCTGCAGGTCTATTTGATATTAAAATACCTGTCAAAAATGCAAAAAAAGCGCATGAGCAAGCTTGATGCCCATGCGCCATCGGTGAGTCAACTAAGGCTTAGTTGCTCTCGGGGTAGTCGCTGTCATTGTGGCGCAGTTTGGCCGCCGCGATAGCCTGTGCACGCACTTCGGCGCGCGTGACGGTGGAGGCCACGGATGCCTTGGCCACGGCGACGTATTCCCCAGCCTCGCCCACTTGCGGCAGAGTGCCTTCTTTGCGAGCCTGCAAGTAGTCTGCCTGCACTTGGGCGCGGGTGGTGCTGCTATTGACACGGACAGGGAGGTTGTCGCTGTAAGTCCCGGCAAATGCGCTCACGCCGCTCATGGCAGCCAAAGCAACAACGGTGGCAGCAATCAATGTCGTCTTCATGGTAAATATCCTTCAAAGTTAATAAACAAATGGTCCAATTGACCGTTCCGTGCAACGCGGCATAAGGCTTTTGGCCTTTGCCGCCTGTCCGGCCTCGGTGAGTCGTTTGTGTTCTCGCGGCTCATCGATGGGTCTAACTTTAGGCCTTCGCATTGACATTTCAAACCACCCAATCGACAATGCACTATTGCGAATATTGAAATAGATGTGAATTTAATTGTTTTATAGTTGCGTAAAAAGATGTGTATTTAGTGACCAATTGGTTATTAATTGAGCGATAAAAGGGATATTCATGGACCGACTTCTCTCCATGCGGGTGTTTCAGCAGGTGGTAGACCACGGCGGCTTTGCCGCTGCCGCCCGCGCACTGGACATGTCGCCCGCAGGGGTGACGCGCTTGGTGACCGACCTGGAGCAGCACCTGGGCACACGCCTAATGCAGCGCACCACCCGCAAGCTTTCGCTGACCGAGGCTGGCGAGGCCTACCTGCTGCGGGTGCGCAGCATACTGGGCGAGGTGGACGATGCAGAGGCCGCCGCAGCCCACAGCGCCAAAGAGCTGCAAGGCGTGGTGCATGTACTGGCACCGCCGCTGTTTGCCAACCAGTTTATTGCCAAGCAAATCAGCCGCTGGGTCAGCCTGTATCCCAAGGTCACTATAGACCTGCATACAGACCCGTTTCCGCAATCGCGCGTCGAAGAATTTGACGTGACCTTCATGGTGGTGGACGAAGGCTTTGATGCCAACATCGTGGCGCGCCCGATTGCCACCGATACGCTGTGGGTCTTGTGCGCTAGCCCAGCCTACCTTGCGCGCCACGGCACCCCTGCGCAGCCGCAAGATCTGTCGCAGCACCAATACCTGCGGTTCCCCTGGCCAGCAGCATCGGGCCACACCGCGCGTGGCCTGCGCTTGAGCAGGCTGGACGGCAGCCAAGCTGATGTGCAAGCCTCTATGCAAGTGGTGTTGCAGTCCACCAGCTACGACGCTCTATTTACCGCCGCACTGGACGGCGCAGGCATCGCAGTGCTGCCGCAGTTTCCGGCGGCTAACTACCTGAGTGCTGGGGCGCTGGTGCATGTGCTGCCGGATTGGATTTTTGGACGCTTTACGGTGTACGCAGCCTTGCCTACCCGCAAGCTCATCCCAGCCCGTACCCGTGCGTTTTTAGATTTTGCCAGCCAGATGAATTTCACGCCCATCGACCTACCGCCTGCGGCCTAGGCAGCTTCAAGCATCCGGGATACCCGTGTCGGCGCCACCCGTGCCAATCGTGCGTCGCGCGTCCAGCGCCAGTGCTTCGTACTTGGAGCGAAATGCATCTAACTGCACCTCTTCCAGCTCTTCCAAATCCAAAAGCGCGTTATGCGCCCCCTGTGTCGCACGTATCAGCTCGTCCAGCTTGATCTGGATCGCCTGCGTGTCCCGGTTTTGCGAGCTTTGAATCAGAAACACCATCAGAAAAGTGATGATGGTAGTGGCTGTATTGATCACCAACTGCCAGGTATCGCTGAACTTGAACAACGGCCCGGTGATGATCCACACGCCAATGGTGCAAACAGCCAATACAAACACAATAGGCTTGCCGCAAAAGCGTGATGCGAGTTTGGCAAACTGGGAATAGGCGGCGATTTTCATAAGGGCCTTTCTGGTGGTAGCCACCGGCATCTGCCAGTAGCTGCATGCACCATTGTGAACCCTAGAGCAGCACAGTGCTCAATCGCGCCGGTGTTGCCACTGGTTCAACTCAGACAACTTCAGCCGATACCGCGCCACATTGCCCTCATACAAATGCGCCAGATCCACCGTGACGGCTTCGGTCAGTGATTGCAGGCCACTGGGTGCGATGAGGCTGGCAGCCACCTGCGCAATGTCACTGGGTGTGCCGCGCAGATTGCCGCGCACGATCTGCTGCACGGTTTGCTGGATGGCGTCTCGGTATTGCAAGCGGAAGGCATCGGGCTCAGCCAGTGTCTGGCGGATATGCAGGTAGCGCTGGCAGCTGCGCTCGTAGGCCCACACAAACACATCGCGCAGCAGCTCGGTGCGTTGCAGCTCATACACACCGATCAGCCCTTCGGCGTAGGCTGCTTGGGGCACGTCTACAAAAGATAAGGGGCACAGGTTGTGTTGCAGCAGCGGAATGTTGGCGGCCAAGCGTGAGACGCGTTTGTTCACGTCTTCAAAGGCCTGCAGATAGGGCAGGTGCACCATGGCAAAGAACGCTTGCTCAAACGGGTCTTGGATCTGCGCGGCTTTGGCCAGCACGGTGTCAAAGTTGCCCTGCAATTGCTGGGGTACTGCCAGCGGAATGTAGCTGGTGCCACTGATGCGCACTTCGCGCGTGCGCAGGCGGCCGCTGGCCAAGGGGTCGGTGATCAAGTTGTCTGACAGGATGGCGTGCAGATTGAGGATGGTGAAGCGGTTAAAGCCAATGTTGGCGCTGGCGTCGGCGGCGTTGTCTACCAGCATCTCGATGGCGGCTTTGTGGTTCAGCACCATCTGCGTTTCGGTGGCGTCTTTGCCCTGCGCGGCCTGGCCAAACTCAATGAGGTTTTGCGTGTCGAGCTGGGTGTAGGTGTTGCCTTCCAGGCGGGACGATGCCCAGGACAGATCTACCAGCAGGCGGTCAAAAATCTGGCGTGCGTAGGTGCCTGCGGGGAGCAGGCCCGTGGGTGAATCTATTGGTTTTGGGGCCTGCGTGCTGGCATCAAGCGCGGGCAACGCGGTACGGCCCAGCTCCCACAGCCGGGCGCGGTGCTCGGGCGAGAGGTAGGCGGTGTGGTTGGGGTGGTAGGCATCTAGCCAAGCACGCTGGTAGCCCACGGTGGGGCGCGTAGGCAGCGGCTGGCGTATGCGGTCGCGTATCTCCAGGCCTTGGGCCGACAAAGGCACTTGCATCGGGGCGCTGCTGGGCGCACCGCTGAGGGGGGGCGTGCGCAGCGTGTCCGGCGCGGGTGCGCGCACTTCATTGGGCTGGCCATTTGTTTGGACATCGTTTTGCCGCCGCGCTGTGGGCCATGGTGACAGCGCCGGGCTGTACAGTGTGCGGTAGACCACTGCGCGGCTGTTGCCACTGGCCTGGACGGCCCCCTGCGCTATCAATGCGTCAAGGCGGCGCAAGATGGTGCGGCGAGGCAGCGCCGCGCCCTGCGCTTGCAACGCAGCCTCCAGCGCGGCCATGCCCACGCCAGCATCATCTGCTTGGGCGATGATGCAGCGTATATTCTCTACCTGCTGGTTTTTGGGTGTGAAGGCATCAGCCATTTGGCGTGTAAACGATAGTTTATACGCCAATTATATGTGTTTATGGCGCATAAATAGAAATTGTGCGCCAATTTAAAGAAGGCTTACGCATGCCACTGTGGCCCATCCGAAGCTTTAAAGTAGCCTTCAGCATGTGAAAGCACAAAAATGGCATAGTAAATACTACTAATCTAATAGCTGCTCCCGCGATATTTCATTGGGCTAGAGCCAGATTGATGTACTAAAACAGAGTGTAAAACACTGAAAGTGGCGCAAAAACTCTTCCGCATGGCATCATGGCGGACTCTTTGAAAGGTTTCACATGCCCGCTTTCAACACAGTCACCATAGCCAAAGACCCCACCCAGCCGCGCATAGCACGCCTGCGCCTGAACCGGCCAGACAAGCTCAACGCGATTAACAACAGCATGCCATTGGACATTCGCCGCGCGGTGGAATGGGCCGAGGCCGAGGACGAAGTGCATGTGGTCATTGTGGAGGGGGAAGGGCGAGCGTTCTGCGCGGGCTATGACTTGAACGACTATGCGGAAGGCGCGGAAGGTGCCGGTGCGCAAGGCGACACCGATCACCCCTGCCGCCAAGAAAAAACGCCCTGGGACCCGATGCTGGACTACGCGGCCATGAAGCGAAACACCGAAAATTTCATGGCGCTGTGGCGCTGCACCAAGCCCACCATTGCCAAGGTGCATGGCTATGCGGTGGCAGGCGGCAGCGACATTGCCCTGTGCTGCGACATGCTGGTGATGGCCGATGATGCCAAGATTGGCTACATGCCCACCCGCGTGTGGGGCTGCCCCACTACCGCTATGTGGACTTACCGCCTAGGCGCTATTCGCGCCAAACAGCTTATGTTCACTGGCGACACGATTGACGGGGTAAAGGCCGCCGAGTGGGGATTGGCCAATATGTCGGTGCCAGCCGCCGAGCTAGACAGTGCCACGCAGGCTTTAGCCGAGCGTATTGCGGGCGTGCCCAAATCGCACCTGATGATGCACAAGCTGGTGGTCAACCAAGTGTGGCTGTCCATGGGCCTGGAGCAAACGCAGATGTTCGCCACCGTGTTTGACGGCATCACGCGGCACAACCCCGAGGGTATGTGGTTCAGAAGGCAGGCTGAGGTGCACGGCTTTAAAAGCGCGGTAGAGTGGCGCGACAGTGGCCGCGCTATCCCCGAGGGTGACGAAGCGCGGGCGCTGGTGGCGGATCTTGAGAAGCAACTGGCGGCAGCCCGTGCCCGGCTTTAAGGTTGGATGACCACTGCTTTCAGCAACGTAGAAAGGTTGCGCTCACCGAGCGGCATGAGAGTCAGAGCGCGAGAATCGCGCTCAGCGCGCAGCCAGTTTTTTTGTAGATAAAACTCCAACAAAGCCTTCGCCAAAGTGCCCGCCAAATGGTCTCTACGCTCCGACCAGTCCATGCACGGGTAAGCAAAGCGGTTGCTGGTTTTGGATGGCAAGGTAAGCCCAAGTTTGGCCAGCCACATGCTGCCTGCGTTGCTCAGTTGCAGGCCGGTATCACTGCTCGCAGCGTCTGAGGCTGAAGACTGCAAATAGCCGCAGCGCATCAGCATCTCAAACTGCGCCACACCTAACTCCCCGGCCATATGGCCGTAGCAGCGGCGGGCGCATTTGAGGGGCTTGTAGCTGGGCTTGTCCCAGCGGGTGCTTACGTTGTCGCGCTCAGCCACCATGGACAAAGCTTCTAGCGCGCGGGCTATCTCACCGTCGGCCAAGCTAAAGTATTTGTGGCGGCCTTGCTGGCGCAGGGCGATGAGGCCGTTGTCCAATAGCTGCGCCAGTTGCGTGCTGGCCGCCTGGGGCGTGATGCCCGCCGCGCTGGCCAGCTCGCCTGCGCTGCGGTACTCGCCACCCAACAGCGCAGCCAGCATACGGGCGCGGGTGGGGTCGGCGATAACGGCGGCGATGCGGGAGAAGCGGGGCTCTGGCGAATGCATGGTGCGGGGATCCAAATTAGGTTAGCTGCGACGGGCAATTTACTGTACCGGCTACGCCTTGTAAAAACGTTCGCTCTTCACGCAAGATAAATCGTTTCTCCTGCGCCCAGGCAAAGTTGCTTGCGCCTTCAGAGTCCGCAGGCAGGCGGGCGCGGTAGGCTTCGTAGGTGGCTAGGCTGTCAAAGCTGATAAGGCCCCAGGCTTCGTAATTGGTACCTTCATGGGGCAGAAAGTAGCCTATTAAATGGCCGCCGCAGCGCGGGATGATGCGGCCCCAGTTCTCGGCATATTGCCTGAACGCCTCTTTTTGGAAGGGATCAATTTCGTAGCGGATGAAAACAGCGACTGTCATAGTACGGGTGCCTGCTGATGAAGTTCTGATACTGTATGCCGCTCAATGCCAACCATGTTTCGATCCGCACAGAACTATCGCATACGCGAATGTCACCTCAAAAATTTATCTCGCAAGCAAAACTACATCCTATAGAGCTATCGAACGTGCTACTTAATTAATAGCTGCTCCCGCGGTATTTTATTGTGCTACAGCCCTAAAACGCTTAAAATCTAAGCGTGGAGTGCTTTCAAGCGCTCGCCTTGCGCCATGGTTTGCTCATAGCCCGCGCGGATGGCGCGTTCACGAAACTCGCGTGTCACGCTGATGTAGTAGCCAAAGTCGGGGTGCAGGGTTATGTCGGCTGCGCGGGCGTCGGGCTCGGTCAAGGCGCGTTTTCTCAGGTCGCCCGCGCGGTAGCGGCTCGCGCCCTCGGGCGCTTTGTCTTCGTGGGCCGA
>JAYVDN010000104.1:0-2745 GCA_043749385.1 Polaromonas sp. | reverse complement strand
GCCAGGTCTTCGTAGTCGCTGGCAGGAGATGCCGATAGCACGACAAGGGGAATACCGGGGTAAGCGGCACGTACTTCGCGCACACCAGATACGCCATGGGTGTCGGGCAGCTTGAGGTCCAGGCAAATCAAATCGGGCGAGCCGTGGGCGCTGGTATTTTGGGCAATCACGCCCACGCGATCCATTTCAACAATCGTGGCATCGCTTTTAATTCGGCGAAACAGCATCACAACTGCCTCACGCATCAAGGGGTGGTCATCAACTACAAAGATAAGCATATTTTTGTTAGAGTAGTAAAAAGTGCTAGCAGTTCCGATGTTACCAAAATATCCAATACTTTGGTGTGCCGTCTTGCCTACCTAAAGACTAGTAATTTAGCCCTATCGCGTTGCGTATATCGTACATCGTATCTTGCGCTACTTTGCGTGCGCTGGCACAGCCAGCATCGATAATTTCCCTTACAACCTTTGGATTATCGATGTAAGTTTGCGCCCGAGCAAGCATCGGTCGCTGTTCCACCAAAATGGCATCGCTGACGGTCTTCTTGCACTCAATGCAGCCAATACCTGCCGTGGTACAGCCTTGGGTCACCCACTGTTTGCGTGCCTCGTCTGAATAGATTAGGTGAAACTGCCACACCGGGCATTTGGCGGGGTCACCTGCATCGGTGCGTTTGACCCGGGCAGGGTCGGTGGGCATTTCGCGTATTTTCTTCTCAATACTGGCCGCGTCTTCGCGGATGGCAATGCCGTTGCCATAGCTCTTGCTCATTTTGCGGCCGTCCAGGCCAGGCAGTTTGCTGGCATTGGTCAGTAGTACCTGCGGTTCGACCAAAATGGCTTTACCTTTGCCGCTCACAAAGGAGGTGAGCAGGGCGCGCTGGTCAGCCGTTAAATCGGGGAATTTGGTCAAAAACCCGGGCAGTTTTTGCAGCATGGTCTCGTCACCCAACTCCTGGCGCTTTTTTGCCATGCTCTTTAGGTAGCGGGCGTCTTCTTTAGGCCAAGTGTCCAGCACGGCGGCCAGGCGCTGGGCATCGTCGTGGTTGCGCCCATACAGGTCGTTAAAGCGGCGGGCGGTCTCGCGGGTCAGCTCTACGTGGCTGGCCTGGTCTTCACCCACAGGCACATAGTTGGCGCGGTAAATCAGGATATCGGCCGCTTGCAGCAGGGGGTAGCCCAAAAAGCCGTAGGTGGACAGGTCTTTGTCTTTGAGCTGCAACTGCTGGTCTTTATAGGTGGGCACCCGCTCCAGCCAGCTCAGCGGTGTGCCCATGGCCAGCAGGGTAAAAAGCTCAGCATGCTCAGGCAGGCGGCTTTGCAAAAATAAGGTGCACTGGTTGGGGTCTAGCCCCGCGGCCAGCCAGTCGACCACCATTTCATACACGTTTTGCTCCACAATTTCGCGGTTGGCGTAATGGGTGGTGAGGGCGTGCCAGTCGGCCACAAAGAAAAAGCACTCCATCTCGGACTGCAAACGCACCCAGTTTTTCAGCGCACCGTGGTAGTGGCCCAAGTGCAATGCGCCAGTGGGGCGCATGCCAGATAAAACGCGTTCTTTCATATTTATTTCACCAAAAAGCTCAGAGGGGTGAGCACCAACTCAATCAAGCCATAGGTCAGGCTCATCAATGGGCGCATCCAGATATTGCCCAGCACACCGGCCAACACCAGACCCATCACAATGAAAAATCCGTAGGGCTCCACGCGGCTGACCAACTCGGCTTGCTTGTAAGGCAGCAGGCCCACCAAAATGCGGCCACCGTCCAATGGGGGTACTGGGAAGAGGTTGAAGACGCACATCACGACGTTGACCAGCATGCCGGCTTTGCACATTTCGATGAAAAATCGCTCGTCAATGTGCATGCCCACTACCAAATACAGCAGCGCGCCCCAGATCAGGGCTTGCAGCAGGTTCACTCCGGGGCCGGCCAGTGCTACCCAGATCATGTCCCGCTTGGGGTTGCGAAGGTTGCCAAAGCGCACGGGCACAGGTTTTGCGTAGCCGAACAAAAATGCACCGCCGGTAGAAAAATACAGCAGCAGGGGCATGGCGATGGTGCCAATGGGGTCAATGTGTTTAAGCGGGTTCAGCGTGATGCGCCCCAGCGCATAGGCGGTGTTGTCCCCAAAATGCCGCGCCGCGTAACCGTGGGCTGCTTCGTGGATGGTGATGGCAAAAATGACCGGGAGGGCGTAAATAAGTACGGTTTGAATAAGGTTAGCAATGTCCATGGCTTGATTGTCTCAGACTCGGGAAGGGTGACCGGATCGAACGTACGCGGTTAACCGCCGTCTTAGCCACCAGCAGCACCAAAGTTGGCTCGTAAAGGGAAAATACATGCTACGGTTTACGTAGCTGCTCCCGCGATATTCTATTGGTCTGCAGCCCGATAAGTATCTGAAAATGGGCTGATTTGTGGCGTTTTTCAGGTTCCTCAGTGTTCAAAACGCAGGCGATGGATTCAAAACAGCTGATTTTGACCTTATTTTTAGATGCTAATGAGGCTGTAGCCCCTTTGAATATCGCGGGAACAGCTATTTAATATGTAGCGCTACTGGTCTCCCCTGTAGCCTGTCTGATGACAGCGCTTGCGTGGTGGCTCTTGGCTTTTGTACCGGACCAGGCCGGCGGCGCACTGAGCTACGCGGCTGTCCCCCGTGCTGGCCTATGGCCAGCGACTCCTTGTATGCTTAGTCTCAGGGAGTTCAAGTGAAAGTTTCAGAAAGTTATGCACAGCCCGTT
>JAYVDN010000103.1:0-4273 GCA_043749385.1 Polaromonas sp. | reverse complement strand
AGCATGGCCACCACTGCGCCTGCGCGCGTGATTGGGCGCATCCCCAAGCACGGCACTTTGCAAGTAGGCGCGCCGGCCGATTTATCCATCTTTGAACTGGTGGAAGGCGCCGTGTCCTTCGTCGATACACGCAATAACAAACGCGACGGCAAGGTATTTTTGAAGCCCAGTGGCACCGTGGTAGCGGGCGTGGCGTTTGGCAGGCCTTACCAGGCGCCGTTTACCGTCCGTTAGCGTGACGGAGAGCCCAGCACCTCGCACTGAGAGGTCACGAAAAAAATTGGCCTTTAGCCAGCATTGACATGGCAAGGCGTTTATCTCCGGAGACACCGGTACCTTGCTACCGATGTCCGCATGACAGTTTCAAGACATGTTGAATCATTGCGTAACTTGTTCGTTTTTTTAATTACCACTTGGTATTTATTAATACTTGTTGGTTTAAATTGCGGCACGCGGACATTCTTCTTCATTCAGCCGAGCTCGTACTTCCGCGTAGCTGCCCAGCAGCTGGAGTTCTGCACTTAACCATTTTGGAGTTCATCATGCGGAGAATTATTTTTCAGTGGCTCGCGGCGCTTGGCACCGCTTCCCTTTTGGCGGCTTGCGGAGGCGGTGGTAGCGATAGCACGGCACTTGGCAGCACGGGCACGGCACCTTCAGCAGGAGCGCCCACTATTGCGCAAGCCATGTCCGATAAAACGGATTTAGCAGCCCTCAAAGCGGCTGTGCAGTATGTAGATGAAGACAGTGACGAAAAGCTGATGGAGCAGATGGCGTCAGCAGGCGACAAGACCCTGTTTGCCCCGACCAACGCGGCCTTTGACAAATTGGCCCAAGACATGATTGGCCCGAACGCTAAGGCTGCTGACCTGCTGACACCCGAGTACAAAGACGATGTGCGCGACATACTGAAAACCAACATGATGGTGGGTCGCATGCTGCAGTCTGGCATGAGCAATGGCTCTAGTGTCATGGTCAACTTAGCCACCGGGGGCAGTGCCAGCGCGACTATCAGCTCCAGCTCCAGCTCCAGCTCCAGCGCCAGTTCGAGTTCCAGCGTAAGCGCTACGGTTACCGCGAGCACCAGCACAGCCAGCGCCACTGCGACAGCCAGCAACTCCAGCTTTAACATCACCATCAAGATTGCCAACGGCGTCGTCACCATCACGGACGGACAGGGTCGCGTTGCCACCATCCGATTGGCTGATATTTTGACCGGCAACGGCGTATTGCACATCACCGACTGCGTGCTGATGCCGCCCAAGCCGATGCTGGGAAAATCCATCGTCTCGGTTGCGCAAAAAACACCGCAACTCTCCAGCTTGGTGGCTGCGCTGGATTTTGCCAGCAACAAGGATGACCTGGTCAAGCTGCTGAGCAAGCGTGGTACCTACACCGTGTTTGCACCTACCAACGAGGCATTTGATGCACTGGCTGCCGAACTGCTGGGCGCTGGAAAAACCGCCAAAGACCTGCTGGTACCGGCCAACAAAGCCTTGGTGCGCAGCGTGCTGCAATACCATGTGCTGGACGATGTCGTGCTGAAAGCCAATATCCCTCTAGGCAAGCCGATTGACCCATTGCTGGACGGCCACGACATTTTCAAGATTGACGCTGTAGGCGCTAAACTCATCATCACCGATGGCCGTAACCGCAAATCCGAGATTACCGCCACCGACATCAAAGCCAAAAACGGCGTGGTGCACTTGATCAACAAAGTGATCTTGCCTGCAGACAAGAATATTGTGCAAACGGCGATAGCCAGCGCGCCAGAGTTCAGCATTTTGGTAGAGGCCGTGGTGGCGGCGGGCCTGACCCAAACGCTGTCTGGCCCAGGCCCATTCACGGTGTTGGCCCCTACCAACCAGGCTTTTGCCGATCTATTGGTGGAGCTGAAAACTACCAAGGCTGACCTGCTGGCCAACAAAGCCTTGCTCACCAAAGTGCTGACCTACCACGTAGTGCCCGGCTTGGTGCTCAAAGCCGATGTGCCCGTTGGCGTGGCCATTAAAACCGTGCAGGGCGACACCTTCACGGTAGACGCCGCCTTTAAAATCACCGACCAAGCAGCACGCAAAAGCAGTATCGTCGCGACAGATGTGCTGACTAAAAATGGCGTGATCCATGTCGTGGACAAAGTGATCTTGCCTAAACTGTAAACGCAGAGCCAGCGCGCATTGCGCCATTACGACCCAGGGTGTGTCCGATAGGGCGCACCCTGGGTAGTTTTTATCAGCTTATCGGCTTGAGGTAGGTGATTTGCGTTCACCCCAGCATCGTCCTAGAATGACCTATCGCCTGGCAACGCGACCAAGGTTTCACGTGCCGTAGCGCACACATACCGCTCTCGGAAGTCTGGTGTTTGTGGGGCTGCGACAGGGGCTGCGGTGGGCTAGGCGAAGGTCGGGTGACTTCTGCAATGAACCGCATTGGAGATTGCCATGTTCAAACATATCCTGATACCTACCGATGGCTCTGAATTGTCGAAAATGGCGATTCAAAATGGCGTGCAGTTTGCCAAGGAAGCCCACGCCAAAATAACCTGCATTACGGTGACGCCGCCATTCCACTACTCGGGGCGTGATGCCTTGCAGGTGAGCGATTCAATGGAGCAGTATGGTGCCGAGGCCAAGTTGATGGCTGAGCGGAACCTGGCGGTGTTGAAAGACGAGGCCAGCAAAGCGGGCGTGGACTACAACCTGGTGCATTGCACCAGCGACCATCCCTATGAAGAGATCGTCAAAACCGCTGAGAGCCACCACTGCGACGTGATCTTTCAGGCCTCCCATGGCCGTCGGGGCGTGAGCGCTTTGATTTGGGGCAGTGAGACCCAAAAGGTGCTCACCCACTCCAAGATTCCAGTGCTGGTGTTTCGCTAGGTGTTGAGCTCCAGAGCGCGTCAACTCCCGGCAGTAATGCAGCTAGCCATTGGCCTGGTTTGCTGTGATGCGCAGCATCAAGGTTAAGGGTGCAATGGGTGACTGGCTAAAACCGTGCTGGAGATAAAAGGCCTTGGCGGCATCGTCAATGGCGTGCACCAGGAGGGCTCGCACCCCCACTTCTTGCGCTACGCGCTGCGCGCGCAGCACAGCATCTTTGAGCAGCGCTTTGCCTAAACCTTTGCCTTGGTGGTGGATATCAATGGCCAAGCGTGCCAATACCAAAACGGGGATCGGGTCGGGCATATTGCGCCGGACGTTGCCTGTGGCTTGGCTGGCGGCAAGTGCGCCAGCGGATAGTGCGTAGTAGGCTAGTACTTGGCTAGCCTCGCACACCACGTAGCAGCGTGATGCAGCGCTGACATGGTTGGCCATTGCACGGCGGCGCAGCCACTCGTTCAAGAGGGAGTTGCAGCAGTCAAACGCGCTTAGATCGTGCGCTGGGTGAATGGGCTCGGGCGCAAGCACGGGCAAACGCGCCTACGCTGTTGCAACCACGCGGGCGGACGGTGTGCGTCGCATAGTACGCGACGCTGGAGTCGGCTTTACTGGTCGGGGCGTTTTGGCCGCTGACTTGGTTGCAGCTTTGACGGATTTATCCCAAGGACTTGCGCTAGCCAAGAGACGTTCTAGCGCAGGGTTGATCTTGGCGGGTGCATCGCACAAAGCAGCAAATTGGGCAAAGGTTTTTTTATCCAGGACGAAAAACGTCTGGTCTAGCAATACGTTTTGCGCTTTCTCGCACGCGGCTTCCAGCAGAAAATCGGAGCGATTGCGACCCAACTGGCTAGCAGCTCGGTCGATCAAATCACGTTGAAACGCTTGGGCGCGCAGGTTGATGGCAATGTCTCTCATGGTGGCTTACCCACGGCAAGTTAGTTGCCGTGGGTTGACCTATTGTATAGCAGTTGTGTATACACTGCTAACAGTTGACTTTAAACCAGCAACGCATTCACCCGCTTCACATACGCCGCCGGGTCATCGGGCAAACCGCCTTCGGCCAGCAGCGCTTGGTCGAAGACGATGTGGGCCAGGTCGTTAAAGTGCACGGCATCGGTGTTGAGCTTTTTGATCAACGCGTGCTCAGCGTTGATTTCCAAAATCGGCTTCACGTCGGGTGCGGCTTGGCCTGCTTGTTTGAGCATGCGGGCTAGCTGGGTGCTCATGCCGTGGTCTTGCACTACCAGGCAGGCGGCGCTACCCACCAGGCGGGTGGTGACGCGCACGTCTTGGGCTTTGTCTTTCAGCGCTTCTTTGAGCTTGGCGATGAGTTCTTTGTTGGCTTCGGCGGCGGCATCAAAGGCTTTCTTCTCGGACTCGTCTTCCAGCTTGCC
>JAYVDN010000102.1:0-3053 GCA_043749385.1 Polaromonas sp. | reverse complement strand
GTTAGGTGCACATACAACGCGCCAGGACCCGAGAAGGAAAGCATCTGCTGTGTGAAGTTTGCAACCAGGCGTATCTGTTTGGCCGATCTGCGCCTTATTTCACGCCCCACACCACCTCGTTGTCCACGGCGTAAAGCTTGCATGCCTCCTTCGCCCGGTTTTGACAGGCCTGCATCGCCCGCTCAGAAGGATTGGAGGGCAAGGCCGTGTTTTGCGGCTTAGTGCCCCAGGTGGCCAGCCACACGCCGTTGGGCGCTACCGCAAAGGCACGCGGCAAAGGCTTGGTCAGCCATTGGCGGTATTCGTCGCGCCCTTCTTTGGACAAAGGTACTTTATCCGCGTCGCTCACAGAATTAATGGCGCTGGCGGCAGGCTTGGCAGGGCCGCTAATGGCTATGGCGGAGACAGGCGCTGGCGCAGGTACAGCCACAGCAACGGGGGCAGCAACCGAAACATTGGCTGGCGCATTGCTAGCTAATGGTTTGCTGGGACCTGGATTGGCGCTTGTGACTAATCTAGGCTCTTGCGCGGCAGCACTTGCACCACCCAAAGTGTCAGAGCCTAAGTTCGGGGCACCATCTTTGTCCTGCCGGCGGTCAAAAATCAAAAACTTGTCTACCACCAAACGCATCCATTGCGGATACGTATAGCCGTTGCCAGTGCTATGGTCAATAACGGCACCGATCACACCGCCAATAAGGATGTTACCGAACATCCCGCCGTTAACGCGTGAGGTCGCAGAGCCTTTAGCGTCGGGCTCGCCCGCTTTGACACAGCTAATTTGCAAATCTTTGGATGAACGATGCACCAGCAAAGAGCCGGGAGTTTTGACCGTTTTCGCGCCGTAGTCGCTCTCCACCGTGCAGTCCATGCCCGTCACCTCCACGCCCGCCTGGGTATAGGTCTCAAGACGCAGAGGGGTGGAGCTGTCATTGGTAATACTGGCGCAGCCCGTGGCCAACACAGCCAAAGCGAGCACGGCAACGGGAACTATTTTGTACATGAACATACCTTGTAAAAATGTAATGCCCGATTATCAATTGATATGTAAACAAATAATTCAAAATCCAAACAAAAGTACAAAAATTCGCAGTGACATGTCGCACACAGGACAAAACACTGGCGTGGGTATGTATGGCTATCCCTTAGCTAAATGATCAAACCTTAAGTTACGATGGTTTGGTAAATCTACCGTGCATTGCGTTGCAACTTTCAGGAGAACACTGTGAAACTTTGGTCCCGTCTTGGTTTAGTTTTTTCACTTGCAGTTGGAGCAGCGGGGCCAGCGGCTGCGCAGGCCTACCCTAACAAGCCCGTGAAACTCATCATTGCCTTTGCACCCGCCGGGCCTGCGGATTTGATTGGGCGCATCACCGCGCTCAAGCTCACCGATATCTTGGGCCAGCCGGTGATTGTGGACAACAAGGGTGGCGCGGGCGGCAACTTGGGGGCGGCTCTGGCATCCAAAGCTCCTGCAGACGGCTACACCTTTTTAATCACCACCTCGGCCTTTGCCGTGAACGTCACGCTCTCACCCAAGGGCGGCTATGACGCCGACCGCGACTTTATCCCCGTGGCCGTGATTGCCCGCCAGCCCAATTTGATCTTTGTGAACCCCAGCCTGCCCGTTAACACCTTGGCCGAGCTGCTGGCGCATGGCAAAACCCACAAACTCTCCTACGCCAGCCCCGGCAGCGGCACCACACCGCACCTGACGGCGGAGAACCTGTTTAACCAAGTGTCCAAACTGGACATGACCGCCATCCACTACCGGGGTGCAGGCCCGGCCATTACTGCCGCCGTGGGCGGTGAGGTGCTTGTAGGCTCGGGCGCGCTGTCTACGCCCCTGCAATTTGTCAAAACCGGCAAACTGAGGGCTCTGGCCGTTTCTAGCGACAAGCGTGTAGCCGCCTTGCCCGACGTGCCCACCTTTGCCGAGTCTGGCTTTCCGGGCGTAGTAGACGACACCTGGATAGGCCTGCTAGCCCCGGCAGGTACGCCGCCTGCGATTATTCAAAAGGTGAACGAAGCGATTAACACCATGCTGAAAACCCCCGACATCCGCGAGCGCCTAAGCGCCATGGCTTTCGAGCCTGTGGGTGGCACGCCGCAGCAGTTTGGTGACTACATCAAGACCGAGACGGTGAAGTGGGGCAAGATTGTGCGCGACGGGAATATTAAGCCGGACTAACGCTGCGAGCGGGGGGAGGCGGAATGTATCACAAAAAGCGCTAAAAATAAATACAAAAAACGCCAAATAACAGAATAAGAAAAATAAATTTTTTATCTTTTTTTTGCGCTTTTGGTTTTTCTTTTTTTGCGTTTTTTGCGTTACCTAAAACCTACGCAAACCACACTCGCTAGATAAACCGCGTACCAGGCTTAAGCCCCAGATAGTATTGCCCCACCGTCTGAAAATGCTGCGGATTGGACTGCACCTGCTGCGACACGGCGTGCATGTCGCGCAGGCGGCGCTCGAAGGGGTGGACTTCAAATATTGCTGTGGCACCTGCGTCGGTGTACACGTCTTCCACCACCCGCGCCGCCTCGCGCACCGCGTAGGTAGAGGCCAGGCGCATGGTGATGCGGTGATCAAAAGCGTGCACACCTGTGGCTACCGTGCTGTCCCACGTGGTTTTTAAACTGCTGCTCAGCCACGCCTCCATCGCATCTAGCCGCGCTGTTGACACCGCTACATGCTCCTGGATCACTGCGTTGTCGCGCAGCAGCACCGGGCCGCCGCCGGGGGTTTTTTTGCTGGCCAGGTCGATGAAGGATTTGAGCATCGCACGCGCTACGCCCAGCGCCACGGCGGAGAAGCCTGCTTGGTAAATCAAGGTGGGCGAGAAGCGGTACAGCGTGCCTTGCTCGCGGCGCTCGGCCTCATCGGGCAAGGTGGCATCTTCAGGCAACTGCTGGTCGCGCCCTACGCCACGCGGTACTACGCAGTATTTGGCGGGTACAAACATGTCCGTCACGGCGTAGGTGTCGCTACCCGTGCCGCGCAGGCCTATCACTTTCCAGGCACTGTCGGTAATGGTGACATCTGCGCG
>JAYVDN010000101.1:0-4772 GCA_043749385.1 Polaromonas sp. | reverse complement strand
CCAGCGGCTAGCAGCAGCTCTTGCCGCTGCGCTTCGGTCAGATCGCCGCCCAGCTTGAGGGTGGTGGTCAAGCGGTAAATGCCTTGGCGCTCTTGCGAGGCATCGCTTTGGGTGTGCACCTCGATGTCGTGCAGGGGTATTTTTTTGCGCTGGGCGTACCACAGCACCGTCAAAGCCTTGCAGCTGGCCAAGGCAGCGTCGTACAGGTCATGCGGGGAAGGCCCCGCATCACTGCCACCCTCAGCGACACTCACGTCGGTGATCAGCTCATGCGCGCGAATGTGCACGGTATGGCCCATGGGGCTTTGGTGATTGCGCTTGACAGTGATGCTCATAACAAGGCCTTGTAGAAAACCCAAATTATCCGCGCAACTTGGTGACAATGGCGGTGACGCGCTTGCCGTAGGCCTCTGCAGTGTCCAGGTCACCTTGCGGGATGGCGCTGGCAGGGTCTTGCGGGCCTACTTGGGCCATCACGCCGCTATTAGAACCTATGCGATTGATGGTGCCGTTGTTCAGCTCGGGCTGGCCTACCCAAATCATGCCTTGCTGCATGGCCAGGGTGATGAAGTACTGGATGGTGGACAGCTTGTCGCCGCTGGGGCTGGCCGAGCAGGTAAAGCCGCCAGCCACCTTGTCTTTCCAGGCGCTGGTAAACCACTTTTTGCTGGTGGCATCGGCAAACTTTTTAAACTGCCAGCTGGCCATGCCCATGTAGGTAGGCGAGCCCATGATGATGGCGTCGGCTGCGTCAAGCTGGGCCCATTGCGCATCGGTCAGGTTGCCTTCAGCGTCAATGGTGACAATGTCTGCACCCGCACCTTTGGCGACGAATTCAGCCACGCGCTGGGTGTGACCATAACCGGAGTGGTAAACGACTGCTACTTTTGCCATGACATGTTGTCCTTTCAATTGGCGGGGGAAATAGTGCAACTGCGGTATGCGGCTGCACCGCGAGAGAAAATAGAGATACGCGCTAAAACGACCAGGCCAGTTGCCCCATTGCACCGCGCGCAAAGCGCGCCGCACCCGGTCGACAATTTCTGTTCTTTAGGCCGCTAAATCAAACACAATGACTTCGGCGTTTTTACCGCCATTGACCGCCAACGCGCTCTCGCCTTCCAGCTTGGCGGCATCGCCGGCGTGGAGGGTTTGGCCATTGACCATCAGCTCGCCGCGCACCAAGTGCACATAGGCTTTGCGCGCGGGGTTGAGTGCTAGCGTAGCCAGTTCAGCCCCGTCAAACAGGCCGGCGTACATCTTGGCATCGGCGTGGATGGTGACACTGCCCTGGGCGCCATCGTTGCTGGCTACCAGGCGCAGCGCACCGCGCTTTTCAGGCGTGGCAAAGGTTTTTTGCTCGTAGCCAGGGGCGATGCCAAACACATTCGGCTCGATCCATATCTGGAAGAAATGCGTCTCGTCTTGCGGCGCGTGGTTGAACTCGCTGTGCAAAATGCCTTGGCCTGCGCTCATGCGCTGCACGTCGCCGGGCGGGATGCTGGCGGCGTTGCCTACGTTGTCTTTGTGGCCAATGGAGCCGCTCAGTACGTACGAAATAATTTCCATGTCTTTGTGCCCATGGGTGCCAAAACCGGTGCCGGGTGCAATGCGGTCTTCGTTGATGACGCGCAGGTTGCCCCACCCCATGTGCGCCGGGTCGTGGTAGCCCGCAAAGCTAAAGGAGTGGTAGCTTTTAAGCCAACCGTGGTCGGCGTAGCCACGGTCTTGGGATTTGCGCAGGGTCAACATGGTGCAGGGCCTTTCATGGTGGGTGAACAATACAGCTTGTGCTGGGCTATGGGGTAAATGTAGAATCAAAGCACCATCAAATCAATTGGTTTAATTTGTCGATTCACTTCAAATATTTTGAATATAAATAATTTACTCACCCCTGAAGCGCTGACCATGCTGCGCACCGTAGCCGAGCAAGGCTCGCTGGCCGGTGCGGCGCGCGCGCTGGGCCTGGTACCCAGCGCCCTCACCTACCGCGTGCGCCAGATAGAAGACGGGCTGGACGTGCTGCTGTTTGACCGCAGCGCGCGCAAAGCCGTGCTCACCGATGCAGGCCGCGAGCTGGTGTCAGAGGGCAACCGCATACTGGCCGACCTGGAGGCCGTAGCCCAGCGCGTCAAACGCGTAGCCACGGGCTGGGAGCCGCAGCTCACCATCGCCGTAGACAGCCTGATCGCGCAGCGCACCGTGTGGGAGCTGACCGAGGCCTTCTTTGCACTGGGCGGGCCCACCCAGCTCAAGCTGCAACGCGAAACCCTCACTGGCACGCTGGAGGCGCTGCAAACCGGCCAAGCCGATCTGGCCCTGGGCGTGGTGGTAGAGCAAGCCAGCGCCAGCGGTATCCAAAGCAAACTGCTAGGTGAAGTGCCTTTTGTATTTGCCGTAGCCCCGCACCACCCCCTGGCCGCCCTGCCCGAGCCCTTGAGCGACACGCTGATAGCCCAGCACCGCGCAGTGGCCGTGGCCGACAGCACCTGCAGCGGCCGCGGTGTAAGCCTGGGGCTGCTCATTGGCCAGCGGGTGCTGACGGTGTCCGATATGCAGGCCAAGCTGGAGGCGCAGCTGCGCGGCCTGGGCTGTGGTTTTGTACCGCAGTGTTTGGCGCTGCCTTATATTGCGGCAGGCCATTTGGTGCCCAAACGCACCGAGCGCGCCACGCGCCTGTCCAAAGTCAGCTATGCGTGGCGGGCGGGTCCACGCAAAGCTGCAGTGGGCAAAGCGCTTGCGTGGTGGCTGCAGCAACTGGACAGCCCCGCCACTCGCCATGCTTTACTCTACGCGCATGCGGGGGACTAGATGCTATTTAATATGTAGCTGCTCCCGCGATATTCTATTGGCTTACAGACCGATAGACCTGTCAAATACGGAGCCTAAAGGTGTCATGGATTGACCGTATGGCTCCCCAAACCATCTGCGGTATCAACAGCAAAACTATCCCACTGCAACGATGGATCAAACACCCCTGCGGCGTTATTGTCTCCAATTTTCACACTGGGTTTTCGCCGCAGCGTGCGGTCCAGCGTACTGGCTGCGCCGCCGGTCCAAGCCGTGCCGGGGTCGTTGCCAAGCTGGCCTATGCGGTCAATCACCACAGCTGATTTTTCCAAGGTAACGGCATCATTGCCATTGAAGTTAGTGACCGAGCTGGTGACAAACCCTGGCACTGTTTTAAAAGCTGCTGTAGCTGCGTTATTGACAACCACCAGCACCGCGCCGGGTGCCAACGTGCCCGTCAAGGTCAGGCTGTTGCCCACGGTGGTGGTGCCGTTGATGTAGAGCTTGACGACATACGCTGGCAGGCTGATCGTTTGCGTAGTGGCGTTGTAAATTTCTAGCGCCTTGTTGTTAGCGCTGCCTTCAATGTACTCACTGAAAAACAAGTCGGCCACCGTCAATGGCGGCGGTGGTGGTGGCAGCGCCACAGTCACGCTAACAACCGCTGTAGTGGTGACCGTTTGCGCAGTTGAGTTCACCAGCGTGACGACCACGGTGTAGCTGCCCGGCGTGGCAAACGTATGGCTTGTTCCACCAGCGCTGCTCAAGGCGGTGTCTGCAGTGCCATCTCCCCAACTGACAGTCAATGCCGACAGGCTAGCGCTGCCGCCTGCTGTGGCCTCAGTCACCGTCACTGCGTAAGCTGTGCCCGCCACCGCTGTCAGTGGCAAGCTAGCGGACAAGATAGGCTGATTGACCACTGCATCAGCGCGCAGAGTGAGCGCAACCAGCACGGGATCGTGGTCCGAGGCGCGGTACGGCGTGGCGGCGTAGCGGTCGTCGGTTTTGAACTCGGTGTTGTAGTCCAGCACGGTGGGCTCGTCGGCGTTGATATGCCACACCCCTATTCCCGTGACCTGCGATTGAAGGGTGTTGCTGGCGTAGGCATGGTCAATGGCTCCGGTCTCGCCATTGAACACATAGGAGTAGCGGTCGCTCGCAGGCAAGCGCTTGAGCAGGCTCTCCAGGCCTGCAGCTTCCAGTGCTTTGGGTGGGTCTTCCAGCAAGTAGCTGTTGATATCGCCCATCACCAGCACGTCGGCCTCGCCGCCCGCTTGCAGCTTGGCCACAAAGCTATTGAGCGCGTTGGCTTGGGCTGTGCGGGCCAGGTTAAAGCAGCCTTGGCCCACGTCAGGGTCGGTGATGGTGGCCGGTGAGCCGCAGCCCTTGCTTTTAAAGTGGTTGACGACAAACCAGAAGCTGCCGTTGTTGGCTACCGATGCAAAGCGCTGCGCCAGAGGCGGGCGGCCACTTGCAGTGGTGTAGTTGGCCAGGTCGCTACCGGTGGGCAGCACCGTAGCGCCTATGCGTTTAACTTTGGCGGGTTTGTAAAGCATATCGACCTTGATCACATCGGTGCCAAACTTGCCGCTGTTGACGGCGGCGTAGGTACCAGCACCCAGCTTGGCGTTCAGGGCAGTCACCAAGCTTTGCGTGGCCACGTCGTTGTTATTCTCGATCTCTTCCAGGCCGAGCACATCTGCGTTTAAACCTGCAATGGCCTCCACAATTTTGGCCTGCTGGCGGGTAAATTCCGCTGCCGTGTTGGCACCCCGGGCAGTGGGGTCTTGCGACTGCAAGGTGGTGAAGTAGTTGAGCACATTGAAGCTGGACACTTTGATGTCGCCAGTCAGCGCGGGAGGCGCTGCGGGGCGTGGGTTAGCTTGGGCAAACTCGGGTACCACGGTGGCAAAAACTCGGTAAGCACCAAAGCCGTGGCTCAAGATGCCGGTAAGCTTGGGCAAGGTGTCACCCACACGGCG
>JAYVDN010000100.1:0-2744 GCA_043749385.1 Polaromonas sp. | reverse complement strand
TACGTCGTGGATAATCCAACTTAATAGCTCCACCCCAAAGAATGAATTTCGAATTTTTGAGACATCGCAATCCGCTCGCGTGGCCTGTTTATGGACTGTGTGCTTTTTTGCCACTGTCTATTGCAGGAATTGGAATTTTTAAACTGCTGACTACTTTGACGGCGCTGGTCGTCATGGTGATGGCGCTGGTTGCGGGTCGTCGACTGATAGAACTGCGAACATTGCCTACGGTGCTGGCATTGTGCATGCTAGGGGCCTTGGCAGCCAGCCTGGCCTACACCTCGGTTTCGCTCACGGAAGCTTTGAGTGTATTGACCAAGTATGGCAAATTGCTGCTCATCCCTGCCATTGCGGTGTTGATTCGAAGTCGCGCTCAAGCGGTCACCGCCCTTCGGGTTTACTTCATCACCCAAAGTTTTGTAGTGCTCACCTCCTGGATATTGTTTGCAGGACTCAACTTGCCATGGGTGCCTGCGCAGCGCTGCGCAGTAGCAGTGGTGTACTCGTGCTATTTAGACCAAGCTATTCTGACCGCTGGTTTTGCAGCGCTTGCTTGGCATTTGCGTGCTGATTTTTCCACCCGCCATGGACCTGTATTTGCTGTGGCCATGGCAGCTTTGGCGGCGTTGAACTTGCTGTTTGCCCTGCCGGGCCGCTCTGGACAGATTTGCCTGTTTGCAATTGTTGCACTGGGCATCTGGTGGGCCATGCCACGCAAATTACGGCCGTTGGCTCTTTTAGCTCCGGTTGCCGGATTTGCGTTAGCGATGCTTCTGTCAACTCAATTTAACCAGCGCTACACCGTAGTAGTTTCAGAGGTTACAGCTTACCGGTCAGACGCCGAGGAGCGTCTTGCAACATCGTCAGGACAGCGTCTAAACTACTGGCAAAAGTCTTTGCAAGCTATCGCTGATAAACCGATGTTTGGTTACGGAGTGGGCACTTGGCAGCAGCAGTACTGGCGTTTGGAGCCTGGTGCGCGCTCCAGTGGCACAGCTAGCGTTCGCAACCCACACCAAGAATACCTTTTTTGGGGTGTTCAACTTGGCGCAGTGGGCGTACTGCTTCTGGTGAGTTGGCTAGGTAGCATGGGGTGGGAAAGTCGAAATTTTGCCCTGCCGGCTATGCGCGCTACCGTGTCGTTTCTGCTGGTATTTGCAATTGCTTGTGCGCTGAACTCCGCACTTTATGATGGTTTGGTAGGTGATTATTTTTGTGCACTTTTAGCAGTGTTGCTGGTGCTAGGCAGGCATTCTCCTGCGGCGGTATCTCAGTCATGAGCGCAGTCCCATCGAGCGCGCCGCTAACCTTGGGTGCCAGACTTAAACGGCTTGTCCCTTACTGCAGCGGGAATGGCGTGTACTTTTTAGTCATGGCTGTTGCCGTGGTCACTGCGGCCTTGACGGAACCCTTGATACCCGCTTTGATGCAGCCCCTGCTCGACCGCGGCTTTCAGGCAGGCAAACTGCCGCTCTGGACTGTGCCTGTCGCACTCTTGGGGCTGTTTGCCATTCGCGGTATCGCCGGGTTTTGTGCGCAATATTCTCTCGCAGCCATGAGTAACCGCACTATGCTGTCTTTGCGCAAACAGCTTTTTGAAGTCTTGCAAACCGCTCACCCATCTCTTTTTGCTGGCACCACCGCCAGCGCCTTGGTCAACACCGTCGTCTATGAAGTGCAAATTGGCGCCACATTGCTGGTCAATGCGCTGCTGTCACTGCTTAAAGATTCCCTCACACTGATGGCCTTGATGGGCTATTTGTTGTACTTAAACTGGAAGCTCACGATCATTGTCTTGGCTATATTTCCGGCCGTCGCGCTGGTAATGAAACTATTGTCCAGGCGCCTGCACAAGATTACCAAAGCCAGCCAAGCCGCCACCGACGAGCTGGCCTACGTTGTGGAAGAAAACGTGCTGGCCTACCGCACCATAAGGCTGCATCACGCGCAGACCTCCCAGGCAAAACGTTTTGACACCCTCAACCAACGCTTGCGCAGCCTGGCAATGAAGTCCACCATCGCCAACTCTGCCATGACACCGCTGACCCAAATGCTGGCCGCTATTGCGCTGTCAGGCGTGATTTGTGTGGCCCTTTGGCAAAGCTCCAGCAGTGGCACCACAGTAGGTGGCTTCGTAGCATTCACCACAGCCATGCTGATGCTGATTGCCCCCATCAAGCACCTTTCCGAGGTGGCAGGGCCGATCACGCGCGGGCTGGCAGCTATCGAGCGCGGCTTAGATCTGATGGAGCACACCCGTACCGAGGTAGGCGGCACTTTTGTACCCGAGGCGCTGCCATCCAAAGGTGAGATCCGGTTCGAAAATGTGCAAGTTCGCTATGTCAACAGCGAGACGGACGCCCTCAAGGCGCTCAGCCTGCATATTGCACCAAGTGAGACCATCGCGTTGGTGGGCAGTTCGGGCTCCGGCAAAACCACCTTGGTCAATCTATTGGCCCGCTTTGTAGACATTACTTCGGGAAGTATTACTCTGGATGGCACCGATATTTGCCAATGGAATCTGGATGCTCTGCGCCAACAGTTGGCCTTTGTCAGCCAGGATGTCATCATGTTGAACGACACGGTGGCTGCCAACGTAGCGCTGGGGCAGACGCAGGACCCTGAGCGCATCCAAGCAGCACTGGTCGCAGCTAATTTGTCCGACTATGTGGCGGCTCTGCCTTTGGGAATTCAATCGGTAGTGGGTCACAATGCCAGTCAGCTGTCTGGCGGGCAACGCCAAC
>JAYVDN010000099.1:0-6189 GCA_043749385.1 Polaromonas sp. | reverse complement strand
GGCCCCGGCTCGTTCACCGGGCTGCGCACCGCCTGCTCGGTGGCGCAGGGGCTGGCCTTCGCTGCGGGGGTCAAGGTGTTGCCGATAGACACGCTGCATGCCTTGGCGCAAGAGGCACACAGCCAGTCCCACGCCAGCCCATCTGGCACGACCCGCATCTGCGCGGCGCTGGATGCGCGGATGGGCGAGATGTACTATGCATACTATTTATTTGATAGCTGCTCCCGCGATATTTTAGAGGGCTACAGCCTTAAAACACCTTTAAATATGGAGCTTTTAGACGGTTTTGCGGCCACCACACTGGCTGGCAACGTGCGCCCGGTCTACGACGCCCAGCTGCCCGCTGCCGTGTTGGCCGCACCCTACATAGCCTGCCTGCCCAGCGCCAGCGCCATGCTGCGCCTGGCCCCGCAACTGATTGCCGGCGGCGGCTTGGTGGACGCGCAAGACGCGCTCCCGCTGTACGTGCGCGACAAGGTGGCGCTGACCACGGCGGAGCGCGAAGACGTGGCCGCCGCCAAAGCCGCTGCGGCATAAAACTTGCACGCCGCAAGTTGTGTCACTGTGTTGCATCACCGCGTAAACTCACACCCATGAGCGCCCTGCCTGTCCCACCCCACACCGCCCTGCCCGACCTGCGCGAAGCCCGTCTGGAGCCCATGCAGAGCGGCGCTTTGGCGCAAGTGATGGCCATAGAAAACGCGGTCTACGCCTGGCCCTGGAGCGAGGGCAATATTGCCGACAGCGTGAAAGCGGGCTACCAGTGCCTCCAGCTGATGGGCGGCGAGAGTGAGCTGATGGGCTACTACATTGCCATGCGGGGCGTAGAAGAAGTGCATCTGCTCAACATCACCGTAGCCCCTGCGCACCTGCGCCAAGGCTGGGCCCGGGTGATGCTGGACGCCCTGGCACTGTGGGCGCGCAGCGTGCAGGCGCAGTGGCTGTGGCTGGAGGTGCGCGTGGGCAATGCCCGCGCCATCACGGTGTACGAACACTACGGTTTTCGCCGTGTGGGTGAGCGCAAACGCTACTACCCCGCAGGTGAAAACCAACGCGAAGACGCGATAGTGATGAGCTACAAGCTATGAGCCTGGACGACGCGATCATGTTGGATACCCACGCCGAACAAAGCCCCCGCCTGCAGCTAGACACGCGCCAACGCGCCATGCTGGAAGCCATGGGCATTACCGTGTGGCACAGTGAGCCTTTGGTGGATAAACGGCCACCAGCACAGCAGAATATCGCGGGAGCAGCTAGTAAAAACGTAGCGATTGGTGAACCGGTCACTGCGCGTCGCTCGCCGCCTACGCCAAGCTACGCAGCGCCCACACCGGGCAACGCGCCTGCTGCAGCGCAGGGCAGTGGCGACGCGTCGGCACCCCTGTCTGCCACAGTGTCTGCCACAGTGTCTGCATCTGTTGCTGCAAGCCCACCTGCACCCAGTTACTCGACGCCAGCGCGTACTTTCGCAGCATCTGCAGCCGCCCGCACCACGGCCTCCCCTGTCAGTTTGCAGCCCTTGCCCGACGGCATTGCGCACATGGACTGGCTGCAACTGCAAAGCGCTGTCAGCACCTGCCAAGCCTGCGCTCTGTGCGAGGGCCGCAAAAACACGGTGTTTGGCATAGGCCAGCCCAGCGCTGAGCCCGCCTTGGCCCCGCGTGCTGACTGGCTCATCGTGGGCGAAGCCCCCAGCGAGAGTGAAGACGCGCAGGGCGAGCCTTTTGTAGGCGATGCAGGCAAGCTGCTGGACAACATGCTGCGCGCCATGCTGGTCGATGGCCAGCCCCTGGCCAGGCAGCGCAACGTGTTTATCTCCAACGTGCTGAAGTGCCGCCCCGTAGCCGACCGCAACCCCAGCAGCGCCGAGGTGGCCATGTGCCAGCCTTACTTACTGCGCCAAATCTCTCTCTTGCAACCCAAAATCATCCTCGCCATGGGCCGCTTTGCCGTGCAAGCCCTCACCGGCAGCACCGAGCCCCTGGGCAAGCTGCGCGGCCGCGTGCATGCCTTGCACGGCAGCAGCTATGCCGCCCCGGTGATCGTCACCTACCACCCCGCCTATTTGCTACGCAACTTGCATGACAAAGCCAAGGCCTGGGCTGATTTGCTGCTGGCCATGGAGACCTTGGCCGCGCTAGACAAGGGTAGGGAATAAGGCGGTGCTTGCGTGCTGCGAAGCGCCCGGATGCACCTGCATCCACCTGCATACCCATTTCAGCATGCTACATATACAGTAGCTGCTCCCGCGATATTCTATTGGGCTGCAGCCCGATTGGCATCTTAAAAAGACCTCAAAATCGTGTTTTGCAGCGCTTTGTCGTGGCGCGAAGGCTGTGGGCGAGCCTGCGAGGCACGTTAAATTATGCGAACTTATCAAAAGTTAGCTCCACCAAACAGCGCCCGTTGCAGCGACTTGCCCCCCCTGCAAACCCCATGGCACATGCTCTGGCGTGAGCCGCGAGGTCTGTGTAGCAGTTAAATGCCCTCTTCAAACCGCGTGATAGCCAGCCGCCTCATAGAGGCGACGCAGCTTCTACGTCCGCTTGGGCCACAGCACACTGCCAATGGCCACCACCATCAGCGCCATCGCCGTCCCGTCTTGCCAGTGCAGTACCTCGCCCAGTACAGCTGCGCCGCTGAACACGCCCAGCACCGGGATCATCATCACGCTCAGGGTGGAGGCAATCGGGGGCAGGCTGCGCGCCAGGAAAAACCAGGCGGCGTGGGCAAAGCCAAAGACCAGTACCGCGTTGTAGGCAATAGAAAACCAGGTAGCCGCGCTGGGAGCGCGCCATTGGGGAAATTCCAACGTGATGCTCAGGGCAGTCATCACCATGGCGGTCAGCACCGTCATCCAAAACGACAGCGCCAAGGTGGGCACCGGTATGGTGGTGCGCCGCAGCATCTGCGTACCCAGCGCCCAGGTGGACGCCGCAATCAGCGCCAGAATAACGCCCAGCGGCTTACCCGACAGCGCACCCAGCTCGTGCGTCAAGAGCAGCGCCACGCCGACGGCCGCTGCGCCTACGCCCAGCCAGGCACGCGGTGCCAGCTTGTCTTTAAACACCCAGGCACCGATCATGGCGCTGAAAATCGGCATGGTGTAGCCCAAAATCGCTGCCCGGCCCGAGGTCAGCAGCTTGACGGCAACGATCATCGTGCCGTGCCAGATGAACATGTTGAACAGCGCCAGCACCAGCAGCCCTGGCCAATAGGCGCGCGGCACAGCAAACGGCACCTTCAGCCATTTCAGGCCCAGCGCCAGCACCGGAATGCCCAGCCATATTGACAGCGCGCGGAACGTCAGAGGCGGATAGTCCTGCACCCCCAGCTTCATCACCGGCCAGTTCAAGCCCCAGACAATGGTGAGACCGACGAGAAGCCAAAGCTGGGTGGGGGTGAGGCGCTGCATGGGGTGATTGTTACCGAGGAATGCAGCCAAGCACCCGGGATGCAACGACAGCTGACACGCACGCCTACCCATTTCGCCATCCAGCAGTGCGGCGGAGATGCTGATGAGGCAGTGTTGGCGTAAAACCAAAACCACTGTGCACTATGTCGCATAAATCGTTAGCTGAAAAGTACCCATGTGCACATCTTGTGCAGTAACGCACGCCCTTAGAACGAAAATCCATACAAGGCAGGTTGCTTGCCGTACCATGAGGCACTTTATGCACGTTACTATGCGTTAGAAATCGTAGCCCGCTGTAGTTTACAAAAATATATGTTTGATTTTTTCAGATCTTTCCGTGCGGTGATGTTCCGTGCGGTTATGTTGTTGGCCGCCTGGGCCGCTGCCGTGGGCCCTGCACTGGCGCAAACTTCCAGTGTGCTGCAACAAGCCCAAACGCTGATAGCCCAAAGCCAATGGCAACAAGCTTTCAAGCTGCTCGAGCCCAATGAAGTCCAGCTCGCTGGTGACCCGGCATTTGATATGGCCATGGGCATAGCCGCCAACGGTGCCGAGCAATACATGCGGGCCATTTTGGCACTAGAGCGGGTGCTGGCCGTGCAGCCCGAGAATGCGCAGGCGCATGCACAGCTAGGACGTGCGTTATTTGCTGTGGGTGATACCGTGGGTGCACGCGCTCGGCTGACCGAAAGTAAACGCCTGGGCGCTACCGGGCAACTGGTGGTGGCGGTGGACTCCATCATGCAGTCAATAGATCGGGCTGAGGCCGTGCGCCAGTCTTCCGTTCGCGGCTATGTGGATGCCAGCGTGGGGCATGACAGCAACGCCAATACGGCCCCCACCAGCCCCAATGTACCAGTACCCGCGCTGGGTGGCCTGGTTTTTGTGCTGGAGCCATCAGGGGTCAAAACTCCCTCGCGATTTGGCACCGTGGGCAACGGCATATTGGGACGCTACGTCATCGACCCCCGCTGGTCGTTGATAGGCAATGTCTACGGGTCTATACGAAAGAATGCCAGCCCACACAGCGAGTTTGACAGCGAGCGCGCCAGCCTGCAAACCGGCGTGAACTACCGTGAAGAACGCAATGAGTTGACCCTGGCCATGAGCATGGACATCTCCCGGCTCAACAACGCCCTGGCGCGCAAGCAGTCGGGCATTGCAGGTGAATGGACGCATAGACTGGACCAGTACCAGCAGCTATCCGTGTTCTTTCAATCGTTCAGTTTGCGCCATTCCGACGCGCAGTCAGCGCGTGATGCGCAGCGCCGCACTGTGGGTGCCAACTATGCCTATACCTTTCGCAATGACTTGACGGTGTATGGCGGTGTTTATGCAGGCAAGGAGCGGGTAGAGCGAGACGACGTGCCGCATTTAGGCCATCGCTTTATGGGGCTGCGTGTGGGTGGCCAAAAACCCATCACTGAAAGCGTCGTGGCGTTTGGCTCTTTGGGCTATGAGATGCGCATCCATGGTGCTGAAGAACCTACATTTTTAACGGTCCGCCACGACCAACAGCTCAACTTGGGCCTGGGCGTGCACTGGGTGCCAGAGCAGTTTTGGCGCGTGACGCCGCAATTGTCGCTGGCGCACGGGCAATCGAACATCGTCATCAACGAATACAACAAGCGCGTGATATCAGTCACGGCCCGGCGCGAGTTTTGACATTGATTTAGATGCGTTGGATTGCATGTATCTGAAAATGCATTCGTAGTAGCCGGATCTTCTCCAAAGGTAACCATGACCACTTTAAGAAATTCCTCACCAGACTTGAATTTTCGCGCAACCCTGCTGCTGCTTGCCTGCGTAGCGGCCTATCCCGTGGCAGCGCAAACGGCCGCGGGCCAGGCGCAGTACGCCCAAGGCCTAGTGATGGTGAGCAAGGCGGGTGCTGCAGGCACTGTTTTGGCAAAGGGCGGCACCGTTCAAGCAGGCGACACCATCACCACGGGTGAAAAAAGCAATGTGCAAATGCGTTTCAGCGATGGCGGGTTTATTGCGCTGCACGCCAACTCCAAGTTCACCATCAACGGTTATGTGGATGTGAAAGATCCTGACAAAGACCAGTTTTTTGTGGAGCTGGTTGGCGGTGGCATGCGTGCCATTACCGGCCTGATCGGCAAGCTCAAGCCTGCCAACTACAAAGTAACTACCCCGACGGCTGTGATCGGCATCCGCGGCTCTGGGTTCAATATTGTGCACAACGCCAATGGCACTTTGTCCGTCACCACCGAGCTCGATGCCATTGACGTATGCAACAAAGGCGGTTGCCTGGGTTTGAATGTGGGTGAGTCGGCCTTGGTGCGCAACGCCCAAGACAAGCCCGTACGCACCAACATTCCCGCCACCTTGGCCGCTCCGTCGGTGACCAGACAATCGTTTGAGGTGGGCAACGAGGCCGAAAAATCCGGTCAATCTTCATTGGTCGCGCATGCGGCTGCCTCGGCCACCCAGGTGTTTGGCATCAATGGGTTACAGCCCAACAATACCGGGTTTTTACGCCAATATTTCGATGGAACTGTTCGGCTGGATGCCAACGGTCAGCCTATCGGCTATACCGCCACTGGCAATGCCGGCTCGGGCGAAAATACAGGCTCGGTGTCCAATATCCAGCGCGTAGGCAGCGCCGCCAATAATGACGAGCTGGTGGTGGGCACCTGGAGTTCAGGAGTTTGGCGTGATGGCGCGGCAGGCTCGTCCGCCGTCAATAACGGCCTGGCACCGGTATCCTTTTTTACTGGGCAAGGCACCTCGGGGGCAGACCTGGCGGGCCT
>JAYVDN010000098.1:0-3226 GCA_043749385.1 Polaromonas sp. | reverse complement strand
TGGTGGTTGTCCTCCTCGATGGTGCGGTAGTAGCCGCGCAGCTGGGTGGCGTTTTTGGGATCGAAAAAGCCCAGCAGGGTCTCGCTGCGGGTGCTGTGGCCACGCTGCCAGTAGGCGCTGGCTTGCACGGCATCGCCCACCGGGTGGTCTGCGTACAGGGCTTGGCGGCGGTATTGGCGGTTGGCGCTGGCGCGCGGGTCTACGTAGGGCTGGTCGTACCAAAACTTATTGCCTGCGTAGGCCGTGCCAAAGGCGAAGGGGGTGGTGTTGTGGTGCTGCTCCAGGTCCAGGCGCACGCTGCCTTGGCCCACGGCCAGCGTGGTGGACAGTAGCACTACGCTGCGTTCGTCTTGCACGCCTTCTAACGTGCGTGCATCGCGTTGCAGGGCCAATACCGCGCGGGTTTGCAGCCCTATAGACCCACCCCAGTGCCACTCGGCATCGCCCACCAAGCGCTTGAGGCCGTTGCTGCCCAGCGCCAGGCCGAGTTTGCGAAATTCTGCGCCCTCGGGGGTTTTGCTGGTGTACAGCACCGATGCCGCTGGGCTGCCTGCGCCCAGCAAGGTGGCATCGCTACCGCTGACCAGCTCTACCCGCGTGAGCGTGGCCGGGTCGCGGGCAAAACGCCACACCAAGTCGGCGTGGCCGTTCAAGAAGTTGCGCCCTACTTGCAAAGACGAGCCGCCTTGGCTGGTGGCAGCAAAGCCGCGCACGCTCAGGCCGCTGGCTATGCCTAGCGAGTTGCTGGCATCGTGGGCGGCTGCGCCTTGGTCGATGAGCAACTGGTCGATGTGCTGGGCGGTTGCAGGGGCGCGGTCTAGCTCCATCACCGTCACGCGGCCCAAGCCACCGGGCTGCAGGTCAGACTCCAGCAGCGGGGGTTTGGGCTGAATCAGCACAGCTGGCAGCGTGGGAAGGGTGGTTTGTGCCCAAACACTGCCGCTCAAGCAAGTAAAAAGAACAAGTGCGTGTGGTGCGCGCATAGGTGACCTGAAATTTTATTTATAAAAAATCATACGTTGATGTTGCAGTGGAAGGCATCCGTATCAACCCGTGGGGTGTTTACGTGCGTCAGTGCATCGGCTATTTTGCTGCGCGCCAAACGTGATTTACTCCACAGTTCTGATTACACTTGCGGCTTATAGCCCATGCATTTTTTAAGACCCACTCCATGACGGCAGCCCTCATTGCCAAACACGCCTCACCCAGTGTGGCCGCCCAAGTCTGGTCGCTGCGCTTTGTGTTTTTCAGCCTCGGTTTGGCCTACGCCAGCTGGGTAGCGCGCATTCCTGCCTTTCGCGATGCGCTACACCTGAGCCACGAGCAGTTGGGAGTGGCGCTGCTGCTGGGCGGCATAGGTGCGATAGCGGCGTTCCCGGTGGCGCGGTGGCTGCAAACCCTGCGCACCAGCCGCTGGATGACGTATTGGATGGGCCTGCTCAACGCGCTGGCCTTGCTGCCGATTGCGCTGAGCACGCGGGTGGAGGTGCTGATGCTCTCGCTGTTTGCCTGGGGCTTTAGCACCGCGCTGATGGACGTGGGGATGAACACCCACTCGGTGAAGGTGGAGCGCTTTGCCGGACGCGCGGTGATATCTGTGTTTCATGCGTTCTTCAGCCTGGGCGGCTTGGTGGGCGCGGTGCTGGGCGCGCTGGCCGCGCAGCTGGCGTGGTCGCCATTGCTGCACTTTGGCCTGGTGGCGCTGTGCAGCGTGGGCGGCCTGCTGGCCCTGCGCGGGCAATTGCACAGCTGCCCGATAGAGGCACCATCGCACGCGCGCACATCGTCGCAATGGGTGCCGCAGCGGCCCTCGGGCATCGTGCTGCTCCTGGGCTGCTTGATGCTGGCCAGCTTTATGACCGAAGGGGCGATTGCCGACTGGGGCGGCATATTTTTGCGTGACCAGTTGGCGGCTAGCTTGGCTGCGGCGCCGCTCGGCTTTGCGGCGTTTTCGGTATCGATGGTGCTGGGCCGCTTGGGTGGTGATAGCCTGCGCAACCGTTACACCGGTGCCCAAGTGCTGAGACTGGCAGGGGTAGTAGCTGCCAGCGGTTTTGGGCTGATTGTGCTCAGCCCCACAGTGTGGCTGGCCCTGCTAGGGTTTTTTGCAGTGGGCTTGGGCCTGTCAGTGGTGGTGCCGGTGCTGTTCAGCACCGCAGGCCATTTGCCGGGTGCTGAGGGCGAGCGCAGCTTGGCGCAGGTCACCTTGGTGGGCTATGCGGGCTTTTTGGTGGGCCCGCCTCTGCTGGGCTTTGTGGCGCAGGGCCTGGGTTTGCCAGCCGCTTTTGTTGTGTTGGCGGCTTTGGCGGCGGTGCTGGCGGTGGCGGCGCATTGGTTACCAGAGCACCGGGTAAAGACTCCCTAACTGCAGCTTGGCGCTAGCGCAGCGGGGCAAGGCATTAAAATCACTGCCTATGCATGCACCATTCAATATAACTTACGACCCCCTCGCCGTTGAAAAAGCCGCCCACGCGCACTGGACTGCGCAAGACGCCTACCGCGTTGTTGAAAACGCAGTAGACAAAAGCGGCAAACCCAAACCCAAGTACTACGCCTGCTCCATGCTGCCCTACCCCAGCGGCAAGCTGCACATGGGCCATGTGCGCAACTACACCATCAACGACATGATGGCGCGCCAGTTGCGGATGAAGGGGTATAACGTACTCATGCCCATGGGCTGGGACGCGTTTGGCATGCCCGCTGAAAACGCGGCCATCGCCAACAATGTGCCGCCCGAAAAGTGGACCCGCGCCAATATTGCTGAAATGAAACAGCAGTTCGAGCCACTGGGCCTGTCGTTTGACTGGACGCGCGAAGTAGCCACCTGCGACCCCAGCTACTACAAGTGGAACCAGTGGATGTTTTTGAAAATGCTCGAGAAGGGCATTGCCTACCGCAAGACGCAGGTTGTCAACTGGGATCCGGTAGACCAAACCGTGCTGGCCAATGAGCAGGTGATTGACGGCTGCGGCTGGCGCAGCGGCGCGCCGGTGGAAAAACGGGAGATTCCCGGCTATTACCTGCGCATCACCGACTACGCCGAAGAGCTGCTAGACCACACCCTGAACAAACTGCCCGGCTGGCCTGAGCGCGTGCGTATCATGCAGGAAAACTGGATTGGCAAGAGCGAGGGTGTGCGCTTTGCTTTTCCGCACGACATCAAAGACGCTGCGGGCCAGTTAGTGCAGGACGGCAAGATGTATGTTTTCACCACCCGTGCCGACAC
>JAYVDN010000097.1:0-10316 GCA_043749385.1 Polaromonas sp. | reverse complement strand
GTTTTGTATGGTAACCAGTCTGCCAAGTCTTGTCATGAGACAGCGCTGATGGATTTGTTTGCGCAGCACAGGGGTATTCCCTTGTACCAACTGCTGGCGGGAGATGTGGCGGTCAAAAGCACGGCCAAGCTGGAGATGTTGCACATGCTGGCCTCGGGCGATTTGGTGGGCGAGCTGGAAGAGGCGCGCACTTTGCGGCAAGACGGCTACCGCCAATGGAAGATCAAAGTGGGTACTGGAGATGCCGCCCGCGACGCGCGCCGCGTGCGTGCCATCTGTGCCGCACTGCAAGGCGATGTGGTGTCTGCCGATGCCAACCAAGGATTGTCTGTCGCCGATGCGGCCGGTATTGCCGCTGCGGGCGTGGCCAGTGGCCTGAGCTTTTTGGAGCAACCCTTTCGCACCGACATGATGGATGCCATGGTGGCCTTGCATAAGAGTACGGGCTTGGCTCTGTGCGCCGACGAGTCGATCCAGGACATCAGCGATATTGCAGCGCACGGTGATGCCCAAGCCGCACAGGGCGTGAGTTTGAAGTTGATCAAGCTCGGCGGCACGCAGGCGCTGCTGGCCGCAGGCAGGCTGTGCCTGGCGCGCGGCATGCGCGTGAACCTGGCGTGCAAGGTGGCAGAGACCACCATCTCGGCGGCGGCCACTGCCCACGCGGGCTTTGCACTGGGCGATGTGGCTTGGGGCTTTAGTATGTCGAACCGCTATTTGGCTGCGGACGTGTGCGCGCAGCCTCTCGCACCCATTCAAGGCGTGGTGACTGCCAGTCAAATGAACCGCCCCGGCTTGGGCTTTGCACCCGATGCGGCGCGCCTGCGCGAGTTCGCCAGCCGCACACTGCACATGCGCGAGTTTCGCGTTTGATGGGGCAAGCGGGTTAGTTCGGATCATTGCAGGGATTTATTTGAGTGACATTGAGGAGGGGGCGGTGGCGGTGGCGGTGGCGGGGGCGGGGGCAGGACGCAGAGGACGCAAAGATACGCAAAGGACGCAAAAGAAAACCAAAAAAAAATCAAAAGAAAATCAAAAAAATCAAAAAAAGAAATTTAAATCACTGTTCCAAATTTTGTATTCATTTTTTGTATTTGTATTTTTTGCGTCCTTTGCGCACCTTTGCGCCCTCTGCGTCCTGCCCCCGCACCCGCCTTCATGCCGGTTTTGCCCGCCGCAATGATGCTGCCCACGCACTCCGATAACACGTGGGTGTTCGAAAGGGAAGGGTAGATCTCTGCCGCCGCACGCGCCATGCTGTCCCAGCCAGAGATTTCTTTTTGCAGTACCGGGCCTGCAGCCGCGTAGCGAAAACCAAAGCTGTAGCGCACTGCGGTGTCTACGTCTTCGGGCGTAGCAATGCCGCTGTCTATCAAGGCCATGGCTTCGCGCATCAGCGCGTGCTGGATGCGGTTAGCCAGAAAGCCGGGGATGTCTTTGCGCACCAGCACCGGCTTTTTGCCTGCGCGGCGGTACAGCGCGCACACGGCTTCGCCCAGCTCCGGGTCAGAATCTTCACCCAGCGCCACTTCCACCAAGGGCACCAGGTGCGCGGGCATGAAATAGTGGGCGTTGAACATACGGTTGCGCGTGGTCAAGCCTGCTGCAATGCGCGTGATGGGAAAGCCCGAGCTGTTGCTGCCAATCGGCACACCGGGCGGCACGCGCGCGTCGAGCGAGGCAAACAGTTGGCGCTTGAGTTCAAAGTCTTCAGCTACCGTCTCTATCACCCACACCACATCTTGCCAATCGTTCCAGCTATCAATGAGGCCAGTGGTGGCGGGTGGGTGCAGGCGTTCGGTACCAGCGGCAAGACGGAGCGCAATGAGATGGGCGTCTGCTGCGGCCTTGGCGGACTTGGCGATACTGCGTCCTAAAAATACGACGTGAAAACCTGCATCGACAAACCCTGCACCAATGCCTGCGGCCATCGTGCCGGTACCGATCACCACTATTTTTGTCATATGGTATTCCTTGAGGTAAGCAAACTTATCCATACAAGATGATATTTCGTTTTCAACTTGTAGTTTGTACCAATTCATCTTACACTTAAAACGTTTTGGCAGCGATCCGTATCTCACACGCCTGTGAATTTTTCGTATAGATGTCCGGACAAATTAGTCCTTGTGTTTCATCCCATTTTAGGAGTGCGTGTTGCATGTTTAATCCGTTTCAAAAACTAGAGCTGATCAAAGCCGAAGTCTTCATGTCCATGCCGGCCAAGTTTCGCAAGAAGCAGCGCTCGGGCTGGTCTGACCCTAACCGTCAGGGTGCCGAGGTGGAATGCTTTTTAGAAGGCCCATCGTTTGACCGTGACGGCAACCTGTGGTTTGTGGACATTCCCTTTGGCCGCATCTTTCGCATCTCGCCCAAGGGCGAGTGGGAGTTGATTACCCAGTACGACGGTTGGCCCAACGGTTTAAAGTTCCATAAAGACGGCCGTGCCTTCATCACCTGCTACAAGCAGGGCCTGCTGTCACTAGACACCAAGACCGGCAAGATTGAAAACGTGCTCGGCTCGATGTACAGCGAAGGCTTTAAAGGCCTGAACGATTTGCACTTTGCCAGCAATGGCGATCTGTACTTTACCGACCAGGGCCAAACCGGCATTGCCGACCCCACCGGGCGCGTGTTCCGTTTGCGCGCGGGTGGTCAGCTAGACCGTTTGGCGCTTAACGTGCCCAGCCCCAACGGCATTACCCTCAACACGCAGGAAAAACACTGCTTTGTGGCAGCTACGCGTTCGCAGCAAATCTGGCGTATGCCGCTGATGGCGGACGGCTCGGTGTCTAAAACCGGCGTGGCGATTCAGCTCTCCGGCGGCGCTGCGGGGCCTGACGGCATTGAGATGGACTCAGAAAACGGCTTGCTGGTCTGCCACTTGGGTGTCGGCATTTGGCGCTTCGACAGTAACATGCTGCCCACCCATTTGGTGTATTCAGAGAACAAGCACCACCACCATTTGGCCAACCTGTGCTTTGGTGGGCCGGACAATAAAACCATCTACATCACCGAGTCGCTTTCGGGAGATATTTTGACGGCGCAGATGCCGGTGGCGGGCAAAAAGATGTATGGCCTCTCTTGACGAGTGAGCTGGTGACTACAGAGTCTAAAGTGCAGCCTAAAACGCTGCATGGCCGATTGACCGAAGAGCTCGTCGGGCGCATCCGCTCGGGCGCCTGGCCTGTGGGCACCACTTTACCTTCAGAAAAAGCGCTGTGTGATGAAGCGAAAGTGAGCCGCCATACCTTACGGCACACGCTAAAAACTTTGCAGGAACGCGGCTTGATCGAATGCCACCAAGGGGCAGCGTCTAAAGTGATATCGTGTACCCAGCCGCGCGTCTACAGCCAAGACTTCAACACCTTGCGTGATATTTTGCGCTACCCGGGCAACACCTACCGCGAAAACAAAATCGAGCGCTATGTGGAGTGCGATGCTGCGTTGCAAAGCACGCTCAAAGCGCCGCTGGGCTCGTCGTGGTACCAGATAGGCGCTGTGCGGCGCGACGAGCAGTCCAAGCTGGCGCTGGCTTGGACCGATATCTACATTTTGAACAAATTTGCCCGTGTCACCAAGCTGAAGAACCACGCCCGCGAGATGGTGTTTGAGCAGATCGAGCGCCACTTTGGCGTGGGCATGGACCGGGCCGAGATTGAGGTGACCTCCAGCACACTTTCGCGGGAGCATGCCAAGGCGCTGGAGGCGGCTCCAGGAGCTTCGTGCCTTGTCATCGTGCGCCGTTATTTTGACAGCCATGGCGACCCGTATGAGGTGACGGTTACGAGACACCCAGAAAACCGCTTTACTTTTAATATGGAACTCAAGAGTATTTCCCGCAGTTCTGTGCATTAACTTTGCGTTACATAATTAAAAATACAACGATGACAGGAATAAGTCAGGACGCAGAGGACGCAAAAGTTACGCAAAGGGCGCAAAAGGAAACCAAAAAAGATTTATTTCTTATTTTCTTTTGTCTTCTTTTGCGTCCTTTGCGTATCTTTGCGCCCTCTGCGTCCGGTCAAGTCCGATTTCGTCCTTAGGAGTACCCATGCGAATTGTTTCCCGTCGATTAGCTATTGCTGTAGCCGCCATGACCGTCAGCGCTTTTGCCGCAGTGGCCAGCGCCGCAGCCTACCCCGATAAGGCTGTCAAGATGGTCATTGGCTATGGCCCTGGTAGCTCCACCGACATTGTGGGCCGCATCGTTGCGCAAGGCTTGGCAGACTTGTGGAATCAGCCTGTGGTGGTGGACAACAAGGCGGGAGCTGCAGGCAATATTGCGGCTGACACGGTGGCTAAAAGTCCGGCAGACGGCTACACCATTTTGTTTGCCCAGAACGGTCTGGCCATCAGCGTGGCGGCCAATGACAAGCTGCCCTTCAATGGGCAAAAAGATTTGCTGCCCACGGTAGGCGTAGCCGCTACACCGCACATTTTGGTAGTGCACCCCAACTCGCCCTACAAAAGCGTTGCCGAGCTGATCGCTGGGGCCAAAGAGAAGCCGGGCAAACTCAATTTTGCATCGTCGGGCATCGGCAACTCTGACCATATGGCGGGTGAGCTGTTCAAAGTGCTGGCGGGTGTGCAGGCCGTGCACATTCCTTACAAAAGCGGCTCACTGGCCGCAACGGATGTGATCGGCGGGCAGATTGATTTTTACTTTGCCGGTATGCCCGTCGGTTTGCCGCAGTACAAAGGCGGGCGCCTGCGCGCATTGGCCGTCACCAGCAGCGCCCGCTACCCGGGTGCGGTGGAGCTGTTTACCATGCAAGAGGCGGCGCTTAAAGACTATGAGATGACCCTGTGGCAGGGCGTATTTTTGCCCGCTGGCACGCCCGCGCAGGTCACTGAGTTTGTAGCCAGCAGCGTGCTCAAGCTGCTGGACGACCCGGCTATGCGCGAGCGCTTGACCAAGGCGGGTGCGCAGCTCGCACCCCTGACATCGCCCAAGTTCACCGAGATGTATTTGAAAGACATCGCCCGATGGAAGCGCATCATTCCGGCGGCCGGTATCAAGCTGGACTAAAGTAAAGCGGTGTCGACCCAGCCGGATGCATCCCAGACCTGAAGATTCTCGAAGAAAAACCCAACAGGAGACAAAACCATGACTGATTCCACCCGAAGAAACCTGCTGCGCCAAGGCGCAGGTATCGTGACTGGCATTGCCCTTACCGGCTGCAACGCGCTGGACGCCGCGCGTGCCAAGGCGCCCTCCGACCCGATTACCGCCCCCGAGACGCGCTCGCCTCGCGGCCCCATGGTGATAGATGGGCGACGCGTTAAAACCGTTGATGTGCATGCGCATTGCTATGTGCAAGAAGCGCTGTCCTTGCTTACCGCATCCGATGTCAAATCCATCATGCCGCCTGTCAAGGGCGTGCCCGAGCATTTCATCGTGGTCGAAGAGCGCCTGCGTGCCATGGATGCCATGCGTGTAGACATGGAAATTTTGTCCATCAACCCCTTCTGGTACCGCCGCGAGCGCGCCATTACCGAGCGCATTGTGCGCATCCAAAACGAAAAACTCTCCGAGCTGTGCGCCGTCAATCCCCAGCGCCTGGGCGCATTTGCCTGCCTGCCGCTCCAGTTCCCCGAGCTGGCCGTGGGCGAGCTGGAATACGCCATCACCAAGCTGGGCCTCAAAGGCGCGGCCATTGGCGGCAGTGTGGACGGCACGGACTTTTCCGATGCCCGCTTTCACCCCGTCTGGGCCAAGGCCGAGGAGCTGGGCGCTACGCTGTTTATCCACCCGCAAAGCACGCCCGAGCTGACCAAGCGATTTAAAGGCAACGGCTGGCTGTCCAACACCATCGGCAACCCGTTGGACACCACCATCGCGCTGCAACATTTGATCTTTGAAGGCACGCTGGACAAGTTCCCCAAGCTCAAAATCGTCGCTGCCCATGGTGGTGGCTACTTCCCCTCCTATGCCCCACGCTCAGACCACAGCTGCTTCGTGTCGCCGCAAAACTGCGATCCGAGCATTGTGCTGAAGAAAAAGCCTACCGAATACCTCAATCAAATCTTCTTCGATGCCTTGGTCTTCACCCCTGAGGCGCTGCGCCATTTGGTAGCGCAAGTAGGTGCCAGCCAGGTAGTGATAGGCACCGACCACCCCATCCCGTGGGAGCAGCACCCGGTAGACCACATTTTGAATACACCGAGTTTGAGCAATGCGCAGCGGGCTGCGATTTTGGGCGACAACGCACGCAGGTTGCTGAATTTGTAGTCACTTTGCACCGCAACACGCTTGCGAAAGCGCTTGACCGGTGGAGTGGTGACCCACTGGTACGCGGCGTGGTGGGCCCGTCTGGTCAAACCAATTGCTCTGTATTTTATAGCTGCCCCCGCGATATTCTATTGGCCTACAGCCAGATTAGCATCCTAAAACTGGCCAAAAAACCGGCAATTTTGTGGTTTCCAGACGATTTCCAGGTTCCCAGAGGCTCCAAAACAGCTGTTTTGATCGATTTTTAAGGTATCAATCGGCCTGCAGGCCAATAGAATATCGCGGGAGCAGCTATAAAAGTAGGAGTGGTGTGTACGCAGTTGCAGCCTAAGAGCCAGCGTGCTTGGTGCCTGTGCGCCGCGCCTCACGCAGCATGTAGAGGTACAAGCCCTCTACTTTTTCACGTGCCCAAGGCGTTTTGCGCAGAAATTTCAGGCTGGATGCCGTGCTGGGGTCATGCGTAAAGCAGCGCACAGGTATGCGTTGGCCTAGTTCGTCCCAGCCGTAGTGCTCGGCTAGCGCGTTGACAACGGCTTCTAGCGTCATGCCGTGCAGGGGATTGCGGGGTTGCGGGGGCTGCTGGGGCGACTGGGCTGGCGCTGGCGCTGGCGTAGAGGGTTCTGGGGCGTGGGCTTGCATAGCGTGATTTTGGCAGAAACCGTGGGCCGCACACCGCTCACCGCATGGGTGGCGGGTGCTTAAAAATACTGCGTGATTAACTCGCTGATCAGCTCTTGCATGGCGCGCTGGGTCAGGGTGGCAGGGCGTTGGGCGCTGGTGGACAGGCACAGGCGGCTGCGCAGGCCGCTGACCGGGCGCATGCAGTAGCGCTCTGGGTGCGCGCTGGTGCGCACCGCGTTGGCCGGCAAGATGGCAGAGCCTGCGTTATCTGCCACGAGGTCGAGGATGGCGGCTACGCCGTCGATCTCCAGCGCGATGCTGGGGCGTTTGCCCACCGCGCCCATCTCGGTTTCTACCAAAGTGCGCAAGGCATTGGGGCGGGTGGCGATGACCAGGGGCACAGAGGCCAGCTCTCGCAGGGTGATGGGCACGCCGTCTTTGCTGCGCTGGGCCTCGTTTTGCACCAGCACCATGTCTTCTTCCAGCAGCTCGGTCAGCTCCAGATCGGGGGCGGGCAGGGGGTTGTAGAGCAGAGCGATGTCCAGGCGGCCGACAGCCAGTGAGTCGCTCAGTGCCACTGACAAGCCTTCGCTGATCGACAAGGTAGCCTCCGGCATCCGCTGTTTGAAGGCGCGAATCAGCGGCACTGTGAGCACTTTGGCCACGCTCGTGGGCATGCCTACTGCTACCCGACCCGCCAGCCCACCGCGCACCCGGCCCAGGTCTTCGCGCGCGCGCGCCACCTGGTGCAAAATGCCTCTGCCGTGCTCCAGCAGCATTTTGCCGGCCTCGGTGGGCGTGGCACCCCGGCCATTGCGCACCAGCAGGTTTTGCCGCAACTCCACTTCGAGCAAACGCACTTGGCGCGACAAGGCGGGCTGGGCGATATTGAGCATGACCGAGGCGCGGGTGAAGCTCCCCAGCTCGGCTACGCGTACAAAATACTCGATTTGCTTGAGATCCATAAGCTTAGTTTATTCATATAGCTGGCGTTTGGCTATAAGTATTTGTTCTAGCAGCTAGGGGGCTTTGGGTTTTGTCGGTGCACTGTAGGGCAGACAATAGGCGATGCTGATTTTGACCTGTTGATCGACCTATGCAAACCACCTCTTTGCCGCTGCGCGGCATCTCGTCCATGGCTACCAAGGCCCTGCTGGCCCAGCTGTGCGCGGCCTATTCTGCACGCGCGTCGCAGACCATAGAGATTGAATCTGTGGGCGGTGTGGACGCGGCCAAGCGCGTGCAGGCGGGCGAAGCCTTTGACGTGGTGCTGTTGGCCAGCGATGCCATCGAGCGCTTGATCGCCTCGGGGCACGTGCAGTCCGGCAGCCGGGTGGACTGGGTGCAGTCGCCAGTGGCGGTTGCCGTGCCTTCGCGCGCATTAGCGCCTGACATCAGTACGCCAGAGGCACTGAAGGCCGCCTTGCTGGCCGCGCCCAGCATCAGTTACTCCACCGGGCCGAGCGGCCACTATTTGGCCAAACTGTTTGAGCAATGGGGCATTGCAGAGGCGATGCAAAGCAAACTCATCGTGCCGCCACCAGGGGTGCCGGTGGGCAGCTTGATCGCTGGCGGGCAGGTGGCACTGGGTTTTCAGCAACTTAGCGAAATGCTGGGCGTGCCGGGCATTACCGTAGTGGGCAACTTGCCCGAAGGCGCGGCGTTTATCACCACCTTTTCGGCGGGTATCCCTGTGGCCGTAGCGCCAGAGCGCATCAAGCTTGTGCAGGCGTATCTAAACTTTTTGAGCGCGCCTGAAACCGCTGAGATGAAGCTGGCGCAGGGCATGACCCCGCTGGCTTAAGCCCTCTCTTACCTCAACTTCATCCACTGTCTTAAACCATCCTTTTTACGCAAATTCTATGAGCCAAACCAAACCTCTCATCATCGACTGCCACGGTCACTACACCACGGCACCCAAGGCGCTGGAGACCTGGCGCAATGCGCAGATCGCAGGCATCAAAGATCCTGCGATGATGCCCAAAGTGGTCGACCTCAAAATCAGCGACGACGAGCTGCGCGAGTCCATCGAGCTGAACCAACTGCGCTTGATGAAAGAGCGCGGCTCTGACCTGACTATCTTCAGCCCCCGCGCCTCCTTCATGGCGCACCATATCGGCGATTTCAATGTGTCGTCCACCTGGGCGGCGATCTGCAACGAGCTGTGCTACCGCGTGAGTCAACTGTTCCCCGACAGCTTCGTCCCCGTCGCCATGCTGCCACAGTCCCCCGGTGTAGACCCCAAAACCTCTATCCCCGAGCTGGTGAAATGCGTAGAGCAATACGGCAACGTCGGCATTAACCTGAACCCCGATCCATCGGGTGGCCACTGGACATCGCCCCCCTTAAGCGACAAACACTGGTACCCGATCTACGAGAAGATGGTGGAGTACGACATCCCCGCGATGGTTCATGTGAGCACCAGTTGCAACGCTTGCTTCCACACTACCGGCGCGCATTATTTGAATGCGGACACGACGGCCTTTATGCAGTGCCTGACCAGCGACTTGTTCAAAGAATTCCCTACCCTCAAGTTTTTGATCCCCCACGGCGGCGGCGCGGTACCCTACCACTGGGGGCGCTTCCGAGGTCTCGCGCAAGAGCTGAAAAAACCCTTGCTCAAAGACCATTTACTTAACAACATTTTCTTTGACACTTGCGTCTATCACCAGCCCGGCATCGACCTGCTGACCAAGGTGATCCCTGTGGAGAATATTTTGTTTGCGTCAGAGATGATCGGCGCCGTGCGTGGCATTGACCCCGAGACCGGCCACTACTACGACGACACCAAGCGCTACATCGAGTCGTCGACGCAACTCAACGCGCAGCAAAAATACCAAATCTACGAAGGCAACACCCGCCGTGTGTTCCCACGTTTGGATAAAGCACTGAAACTTAAAGGACAATGACATGACCACCCTCGGAATTGTTAAACGCAACATCATCCGCGCTGACAAAGCAGCCGTTGAAAAACTCAGCAAATTCGGCGTCGCCACCATCCACGAAGCGCAAGGCCGCGTGGGGCTGATGAAGCCCTATATGCGCCCCATCTTCACCGGCGCGCGCACCTGCGGCACGGCAGTGACGGTGCTCACGCAGCCTGGCGACAACTGGATGCTGCATGTGGTGGCCGAGCAGATCCAGAGCGGCGATGTAGTGGTGCTGGCCTGCACCTCAGAGAATAACGACGGCATGTTTGGCGACCTGCTGGCTACGTCGTTTATCGCGCGCGGCTGCGCGGGCTTGGTGAGCGACACCGGTGTGCGCGACATCAAAGACCTGACTGCCATGAACTTTCCGGTGTTCTCCCGCGCCATCCACGCCAAGGGCACCATCAAGGCCACGCTCGGCTCGGTCAACGTGCCGGTGGTGTGCGCGGGCGCGCTGGTGCACCCGGGCGACGTGATCGTGGCCGCCATCGACGGCCTGGTGGTGGTGCCGGCCGCGCGCGCGCAGGAGGTGG
>JAYVDN010000096.1:0-2528 GCA_043749385.1 Polaromonas sp. | reverse complement strand
TACCGCGACATTCTATTGGCCTGCAGGCCTATTTGGCTATAAATTGGTCGATGTAGCGCGCCACCAGCGCAGGCTGCTCATGGATGATCCAGTGCGTCGCCTCTGGTATACGGTGCAGCTCTAGCTGCGGTATGTAGTCTTCCAGCCCGTCGAGCAAGGCAGGCGGCAGCGCAATATCTTGCATGCCCCAAATCACCTGCGTGGGCAGGCCCACCGTCAGCATCTCGCGCGGCAAGCTCACGCCCGCAGCACCCGGGTCGCGGCCTGTGGGCGGGCGCAGGGGAGAGGCGCGGTACAGGTTGCAACCACCCGTCAGCCCATAGTCCCACACACTGCGGTACTGCGCCTTGACGGCATCGGTCAGCCAGTCGTGGGTACCCGTAGCGGCAAACATGTTGGTAAAAAACTCCCACAGACGGCGGTAGTCGTCCTCGGCCAGCAGTTTCTCAGCATCGGGCCGAATCAAAAAGTTCATGTAGGCACTGGCAGCCTGCTGCTGGGGTGAGTTACGAAGCTCCCGCAAAAACGTGCCCGGGTGCGGCGAATTGATGATGCACAGCTTGCGCATTAGTTGCTGCATCTGGTTAGCCACATTCCAAGCCACCGCCCCGCCCCAGTCATGTGCCACCAGGCAAGCCAACGGTTGGCTGGGTGACTCGATGGCGATCAACGCCGCAATGTCTTGTACCAAATGCTTGGGCCGGTACTGCGATGGGTCACTAGGCGCGGACGATTTTTCAAACCCGCGCAGGTTGGGTGCCACGCAGCGGTAGCCCTTGGCTGCAAAGTGCTCCAAAAGCGCATCCCATACGAACGCCCCCTCAGGAAACCCATGCAAAAACACCATCACCGGCTGGCCCTTGTGCCCAGCGGCGCGGCAACTTAGGGTGATGCCGTGGGGCAAGGTGAGTTGGAACAGTTCAGGCATGTGCAGATTTCCCCTTGGGTACTTGGACGAGAGTCAAAGATACGATAAATTTCCCCGCCATTCCCTTTTTATTTTCGAACTAATAAATGGATAAAAATGGGTAACTTTATGGATATTTGGTGAATTTGAGCATTAAAATCTTCTAATTAGATACAAATGGATAAAATGATGGACATGTTGAATACCCAGACGCTCTTCATCACTGCGGAAATCCTCTCGTTAATTTCAGCTACTGACGAATTCAAGGGCGCGTGGCGTGCCTTTGGCACCATTTCGCCAGACAGACTGGATGCGTTGCGGCGAGTCGCCACCATTGAAAGCGTCGGTTCATCCACCCGAATTGAAGGCAGCAAGCTAAGCGACCGCGAAGTGGTGCGTTTAATGGCCGGCTTGGCCAGCCAATCGTTTGCCTCACGCGATGAGCAAGAAGTAGCAGGCTACGCCCAGGTGATGGACTTGGTGTTTGAGTCTTGGCAATACATTCCAATCACAGAAAACCATATCCAGCAACTGCATCGGGATCTCTTAAAGCATGTGGGCAAGGACGTTGCCCACCGTGGGCACTACAAAACCCATACCAACACCGTGGTGGCGCGTGATGCCGACGGCAAGCTGGTAGGCGTAGTGTTCGAAACCGCGACCCCCTTTGATACGCCGCGCTTGATGGCCGAACTGCTCGCCTGGTACCAAACAGAGAAAGACGGTAAAACCTTGCACCCGCTGCTGGCCATCTCTGTATTTGTCGTTACCTTTCTGGCCATCCATCCCTTTGAAGACGGCAATGGCCGCCTGTCCCGCATCCTGACCACGCTACTGCTCTTGCAAGCAGGCTACGGCTACGTGCCCTACAGCTCGCTGGAGAGCATCATCGAGCAAAACAAAGGCAGCTACTACATGGCGTTGCGCCAAACCCAAGTCACGATCCGCACCGGCGAACCGGATTGGCAGCCATGGGTACAATTCTTTCTGCGCTCGCTGCACGCCCAAGTCAAACGATTAGAGAAAAAAGTAGAAACCGAAAAAATCATCCTCGCGGTGATGCCAGAGCTGTCGCTGCAAATACTAGAGCTGGTGCGTGCGCAAGGCAGAATTACCATGCAAACTGCGGTGCAGCTAACCGGAGCCAACCGCAGCACCGCCAAAAAGCATATGCAAAAGCTGGTGGATGCGAGGCACCTGGCGCAGCATGGTGCGGGGCGGGGTGTTTGGTATTCGCTCGCGTGAAGACAGGCGGCTTAACTCTGACAGGCAAGCTATCGAGGGGAGCGAATTTTCCAAAAGATTGAGTTGTCGCCTAACATTGCAGGTTACTCCGTTAAACATTCCAATATAAAACCTGCCGAACTTGACGACTTGATTCTTTCGTTGGATCTAACCCATTGGCAGAAGGTGGCAATGGTCATTAGCAAAGTAACTCGCGACCAGCGATTTACCTGTGCTAACTCGGACGAGGAGTTTGATTTCGTTGCGGCTCGAATCGCGCACCTTGTTGCTGAAGGCCGATTGAAGTCTCACGTTGATATTTCGCAATGGCGATTTAGTGAGGTTCGTCGCTTAATTTGAGATGATGTTTAGTTGACGCGTTGGGCGTTGATGTCAC
>JAYVDN010000095.1:0-4593 GCA_043749385.1 Polaromonas sp. | reverse complement strand
TGCTCTCTCTCAAATGCGAGGTTTGCCAAGTAGTTGGCTAAGGTGTTGTTTTGGCAGTTACAGAGGTGGTCACTGAGCCGGTGCTACTGGCCACGCTTACCGCACTGGGGCTGGCCAAGCTCACCCCTGCCGGAGGCCAAGGCAGCTCGCTGGCCAGGCGCGGCTTGCCCAACGGGGCTGCCGCTTGGCCTTTTTGCACGGCCGCCATGTCTTGCTCGTTGGGGTATTGGCCTAGCAACCAATAGTCAAAAGCACGACGGGCAATAGGGGCTGCATGCTCAGCGCCAAAACCGGCGTTTTCTACAATCACGGCTATGGCTATGCGCGGCGCCTCGGCGGGAGCAAATGCCATGTACAAAGCGTGGTCGCGTTGGTGCTCTTCCATTTTTCGGGCATCGTATCTTTCTCTCTGGCCGATGCCCACGGCTTGGGCGGTGCCGGTTTTACCGCCGCTGGTGTAACCAGCACCTGCAAACACGCGCGCCGAGGTGCCTTCGGTGGTCACGCCCGCCAGTGCCCGGTGCACCACCGCTACGTTCTCGCTCTTGTAGCCTAGGTCAACGGGTGGCTCTGCAGGCACGGGTATGCGCTCGCGCGCCATCGCGTCTTGGGTGGCAATCACCACTCGGGGTTTGTGTTTCACACCTGCGTTGGCCAACACAGCGGTAGCCTGCGCTAATTGCAGCATGGTGAAGGCGTTGTAGCCCTGCCCAATACCCAGCGAGATGGTCTCGCCTGCGTACCACTTTTTTTGCTCAGTGCGTTTGTAGTAGTTGCGCTTCCAGTCAGTGCTGGGCAGCACACCTCGCACTTCACCATTGATGTCAATGCCCGTAATCTGCCCAAAACCCAGCGGCTTCATAAAGTCGTGCATGGCGTCCACGCCCAGCTCGTTGGCTAAAGAGTAGTAATACACATTGCTCGATTTGACAATACTGCGGTACATGTCTACCGCGCCCAGGCCACCATCCCCGTGGCTGCGAAAGGTGTGGCCCGCAAAAGTCCACGACCCAGCGTCGTTAATGACGGTGCTTGCTGTGCGTTTGCCGCTTTCCAGCGCCGCCATGGCCATGAAGGGTTTGTAGGTGGAGCCGGGCGGGTAGGTGCCACGCAACGCGCGATTGAGCAGCGGTTTGTCAATCGACTCGTTCAGCAAGGCCCAGTTTTCAACGTCAATTCCCTCGACAAACAGATTGGGGTCAAAAGTTGGCTTACTCACAAAAGCCAGCACCTCGCCGTTGCGCGGGTCAATGGCTACCAACGCACCGCGCCGCTCGCCAAACATGTCTTCAATGAGCTTTTGCAGCTTGATGTCGATCGACAACTGCACCGTGCTGCCCGGAGATGCCGGTGTGCTGGCCAACCTGCGCACGGCGCGGCCACCGGCAGAGGTTTCCATCTCCTCGACGCCGGTGATGCCATGCAACTGGTTCTCAAAGCTCTGCTCTACGCCCAGTTTGCCGATGTAGTCGGTACCTTTGTAATTCACCTGTTGTTCTTCAGGCCAATCGTCGATGGCTTCTTTCTCTTTTTGGTTGATTCGCCCTATATAGCCCACGACATGGCTGGCCAGCTCACCATACGGGTAGTTGCGAAACAATCGCGCCTTAATATCCACGCCGGTGAACCGAAAGCGTTGCGCGGCAAACTTGGCCACCTCTTCATCGGTCAAACGCGTGCGGATCGGCAAGGACTCGAAACTTTTGGACTCATCCATCAGCTTTTTGAACCGCTTGCGATCACGCGGTGTGATCTCCACCAGCGCGTTAAGTTGGTCAAACGTATCCTCCAGGCTACTCACCTTAGAGGGCGTGATCTCCAGTGTGTAGGCTGAATAGTTGGTGGCCAGCACCAAACCATTGCGATCCAGAATCAAGCCCCGGTTAGGCACAATGGGAACGACCGCAGTACGGTTACTCTCCGCCTGTTCGTCCAGATCCTCGTGGCGAAACACTTGCAGCCACACCAAGCGCGAAGCCAACAGCGTAAAAGCCACCAACACCCCGATACTGGCAATCAGCACCCGCCGGCGAAACCGCACCAGCTCAGCCTCGACGTTACGCAGCTCAGTCATCACACCGCAGCGCCGGGCCGCCCCAAGCAAGGTGAGCCCCCTCGGGGGGCAGTGAAGTACACACAGTGACGAACTTGGGGGTCATACTACAGTGGCCTGTTCGCGTCGCGGTCTGGCGCGCGACGTTGAGGGGCGAGCAAAATGATCGAGATGAGTGGCCACAGCAAGGCCTCGAAGGCCGGCGCCAGGAACAATGAAAGCCCGGGAAAAACACCGCCGCCCAACATGCGTACCGCCAGTTGCAAGACGTGCGCAGCCACAAACAACGGCAGCACCTGCAGCGCCTGCGATGGCACGCTGAACCACAACAAGCGGCGGTGCATCGCAATGGCACCAAAGCACATGGCCGCATAGCTCCAAGCATGCTGGCCCAGCAGCGCCGCCTGCTGCACATCCATGCACACACCAAAAACGAAGGCCACACCAATACCAATACGCAGGGGCTGGTGCACTGTCCAAAACACCAACACCAGCGCCAAAATATCAGGCGTCCAAGCCGAACGGCCCAACGACGTCGCCATCACAAAATTAAGCAGCATGGCCACCAGCAAACTGCCCCAAATAAACAAAGGATTGGCTGGCAACAGCAGCTGCTGGCCCACTGGCATGATCATTTGTTAGTCCCCTTTTTAGAGGCTACCGGTGCAACGTCCGGGCGTGGCTTATCCGGTATTTGTGCAGAGACTGGGTCGAGCACCATGACGTGTTTGGTACTGTGGATAAGTGACAAGGGCTGGCAATAGATGCGGGCAAAGGCGGAGTCTGCGCGGCGTTCGATTTTGTCTATGCGCGCAACTGACAGCCCAGCGGGGTATACCCCGTCTACCCCGCTGGTAGCCAAAACATCGCCTTGCTGTACATCCGCATTGCCGGCCATAAAGCGCAACTCCAAGCTGCCACCCTGCGTGACAGGGTCGCCGTAGGCGACGCTGCGCGCGCCAGTGCGGGTGTTGAGCACAGGAATAGCCTGCTCGCGGTCTATCACCAAGGTTACTTCGCTGACCAAGGGGTGCACCCGCGTAACCTGTCCGAGCACGCCGGCCTCGTCAATCACCGGTGAGCCAGGCTTGATGCCTTGGGCCAAGCCTTTGTCGATGATGACGCGGCGGGTGTAAGGATCGGCAGCGTCGTACAGCACCTGCGCCGCCTGTGACGGCGTCGTCACTTGATCGCGCAACGTGAGTAGCTTGCGCAGCCGAGCGTTTTCTAGCGAAAGCTGCTCTACTTGGGCCGCACGCTGCGCCTGCAGGGCTAGTTTCTTGCGTGCCTCCTCTTGGGAAACCTGGGCGTCTTGCAATGACTCGAAATAGCCTACGCCACTTTGCACCATCAGCACCGGGCGCATGGCCAGCCACTGCAAGGGAAAGAGCACCGTAGTTACGGCAGCACGTACGGGTTGGGTAATTTTAAAACGCGTATCCGCCACCATTAAAAACACCGCCAAGGCGCTGAAGAACATCAGCTTGGACAGCGCTGAATGCCCTTGCTTGAAGAAGGGTGGGGGGGAGCGGTCGAGGGTGCCTAGTGGCACGGCGGCTATTCCGTAAAGTTATTCCGACGTGAAGATCGAACCCAGGCGCTCCATGCGCTCCAGGGCTATGCCGCAGCCGCGCACCACGCAGGTCAGCGGGTCTTCAGCCACCAGCACGGGCAGGCCGGTTTCTTCGGCCAGCAAGCGGTCCAGATCGCGCAGCAGCGCGCCACCACCGGTCAACATCATGCCGCGCTCGGCAATGTCTGCGCCCAGTTCGGGTGGGGTTTGCTCCAGGGCGTTTTTGACGGCACTCACAATGTTATTCAGCGGATCGGTCAGGGCTTCCAGAATCTCGTTGCTGGAGATGGTGAAGCTGCGTGGCACGCCCTCGGAAAGGTTGCGGCCTTTGACTTCCATTTCCTTGACTTCGGAGCCGGGGAAGGCCGAGCCAATCTGCTTTTTGATGGCTTCTGCAGTCGGCTCGCCGATCAGCATGCCGTAGTTGCGGCGAATGTAGTTGATGATGGCTTCGTCGAACTTGTCACCACCTACGCGCACCGAGCCTTTGTAGACCATGCCGCCCAGTGAAATGACGCCCACCTCGGTGGTGCCGCCGCCGATATCCACGACCATCGAGCCACTGGCCTCGCTCACGGGCAGGCCTGCGCCGATGGCTGCTGCCATCGGCTCTTCGATCAAATACACCTCAGACGCACCAGCGCCCAGGGCGCTTTCCCGGATGGCGCGGCGCTCTACCTGGGTAGAGCCGCAAGGCACGCAAATGATGATGCGCGGGCTGGGACGCATCATCGAGCGCGGGTGCACCATCTTGATAAACTGTTTGAGCATCTGCTCGGTGACGGTAAAGTCGGCGATCACGCCGTCTTTCATCGGGCGAATGGCCTCGATGTTGCCGGGCACCTTGCCCAGCATGGCCTTGGCTTCTTTGCCCACCGCTTGAATGGTTTTTTTGCCCTGCGGGCCACCTTCGTGGCGAATGGCGACGACCGACGGTTCGTCCAGCACGATGCCTTTATCGCGCACA
>JAYVDN010000094.1:0-8125 GCA_043749385.1 Polaromonas sp. | reverse complement strand
CGTCCAGCAGGCGCTTGCGATGGCCCAGCGATACCACGCCCATTTCACGCAAATCGTCACCCGTCAGCGAGGCCAGCACCTCAAAGTCGATGTGGTTGTCAACAAATGCAGGCGCGTACGCGGCCAGCCCCATCTCTGCCAGCCAAGCGGGTAAGTCAAATGCGTTGAAACTGCTCATGCGCTTGTTTTGGTGCTCAGCCAGGTCGGTAAGGCCTAGCTGCCATAGCTGATCGGTTGATCAAGCGCGGCTTGCAATGCAGACGGCAAAATGATCACCGGCCCTGGCCCGACGCCGGGCGGCATCAAAGGCCTGACGCATTGCGCAAAGACAAACACCAAGCTGGGATCGTATTTGCATTTGACGGCATACAGCCCGGCCTGCGCCTCACCCCAATACTTGCTGGCGTAGTTGACATCGTTCAAACGCGGATAGTTTTGGTACACATGGCCGTTGTACAGTGGCTCCATAAAAGCCATCCAGCCTTCTAAAAACTGCTGCGCCGGGCCTTGCTCCTCAGGAACCGACCAGAATACGTCGAGTACCGCATTGAACGCGACAGAGCGGTGAATGAAAGCACTGTTGGCATAGGGATAGGCGTTGATGGCCCCGCCATAAAACTCCATGTAGAAGTAAGAATACGGGTTGGGCGATTGCACAAAATAATTGAGCAAACCGCGCCACTCCGTGCTGCTTAAATCACGCGCCACGTAGCGCGAGGCTTTGTCTTCGCGGGGCATGGGGAAATTGGGCGGGAAGCAGGGCATGCCGTAGGGGATGTTCAGCAGGTCCTGGTTAAGCGCCTGGAAACTGTCCATCTTGGTCCACTGCACCACCGCGCCAGGCAGGATGCACAGCGCATTGATAGCGGCTTGACCCGCCGCCTGATCTCCTACGTACAGGCCCCGCACCATCAGATAGGGTTGCATGGTGGCGGGGTTGACGGGCAAGCCGCCCTTCATGCCTGGCTGGTTGCACAGGGAGACCTGAATATTCAAGTTGGCAGACGGCGCAGTGCGCATGTAAGCGCTTTGCAGCGTGAGCAGGGCGACCGTCGCGTTTTGAAAGTCCTGCTCCGTTTGCAAGGCCCAGATAACGGCCCAGCCAAATACCTGGCCAAGCGGGCGCAGTTGGTAGGTGACAGTGAGCAAAATGCCAAAGTTGCCGCCTGTGCCGCCACGCATGGCCCACCACAGGTCTGAGTTGACGGTAGGCGAAGCGGTGACGATAGCGCCATCGGCCAACATGACGCGCATGGACAGCACGTTGTCGCAGTTCATGCCGTAGGTGACCGACGTAAAACCGTAGCCGCCGCCCTGCACATAGCCACCCACACAGACATCGTCGCATTCGCCGCCCGGCACATGCAAACCGTAAGGCATCAGGCAGGCATTGAGCTTGCCAAATTTGCATCCACTGCCGACCGTGACAGTTTGCCCGGGCGCGTTGACGCACACGTCGCTCAGTGCGCTCACATCAATCAGCACGCCAGCGCCCGCCGAAAATCCTGCCGTGCAATGCCCGCCCGAGCGCACCGTGAAGGGCACCCGGGTTTGCAGCGCCAGTTGCAAGGCAATGGCCACGTCACTTTCCACCACGCAGTACACGATCATGGAGGGATAGGGATTGAACACCGGGTTGAACAGCAGCCGGTCTTGGTTGTAGGCCGCATCACCTGGCATCACAATCGTGCCTTGCAGGCCCAACTGGGCAGTTTTTACCTGCTCACGCGTGAGATGAAACCGTGTGAAATCGGTGTCGTCCTGCTGATCCCACTGGGTCAGCAAGGCGGTGTCACGCAGTTTTTTTCTGGAATAGTTGTGCGGCATTTTTTGTCTCTGCGGTGGTTGTTTTGCATCAGGCAACGCCGTTGGCCTTGAACCAAGCCAATGCACGTTTGAAGCTATCCTCTGCAGGCTCTTTACGGTAGCTGGGTCGGTAGTCGGCGTGGAAGGCGTGGGGGGCACCGTCATACACCACGAACTCGGATTTTTTAGCCGCTGCACTGCCGCTGGCCAATGCGGTTTTCATTTTGTCTACCGTGTCCTGCGGAATGCCTTGGTCGGCCCCGCCGTACAAGCCCAGCACGGGGCCGTTGATGCTGCCGGCCAAATCGACCGGGTTTTTCGGCATCAGCTCGGAAGGCTGGCCTACCAAGCGGCCATACCAAGCCACGCCCGCCTTCACGTTCTTGCTGTGCGCGGCATACAACCAGGTAATTCGACCACCCCAGCAAAAGCCGGTAATGGCCACTTTGCGGGCATCGCCGCCATTCTCACCGGCCCATAGCACCATTGCGTCCAGATCTTTCATTACTTGGGTATCAGGCACTTTGTTGACCACTTCTTTGAGCAAGTCAGCGATCACGTTGTATTGGGTCGGGTCCCCTTGGCGGGCGTACAGCTCAGGGGCAATGGCCATGTAGCCCATGTGGGCAAAGCGACGGCAGGTGTCGGCAATGTATTCATGCACGCCAAAAATCTCCTGAATCACCAGCACCACAGGTAGATTGCTCTTTCCGGCGGGCGCAGCCATGTAGGCAGGCACCGAGAAACCGTCCACCGTCACTACCACTTCGCCAGCTTTGAGGCCGTCAGACGAGGTTTTAATGGCGGTTTGGGCTATCGCTGTGCCCACGCTGGCGGCATAGCCCACGCCCAGCGCGGCTTTGAGCGCGGTGCGGCGGGTGGCGGTATGTGCACCATCAGTGCTGCCCAGCAAAGACTGGGTATCTGCCACTTGGTTGGCCGCTTGATGGCTGCCGCGAGCTTTGAGCATGGAATGTCTCCTAAATATGAGGGGAGTAGTTTAGACTTGCAGGTTCTGGATTTTGCCTGCCATAGAGCAGTTTTTTACCGCATCAGCCCCAGTTTAACTGCCATTTGAAAGAATTTACCATGCCCACAATCCGAGTCGAGATGATGGAAGGCCGCACACCCGAGCAAAAAACCAAGCTGGTGCAGGCCCTCACCCAAGCCGTCGTGGACAGCCTGGGCAGCCAGCCCGAGTCGGTCGATATTTTGCTGTACGACATCAAGCGTGAGCATTGGGCCACGGGTGGCGTGCAATGGTCTGAGAAAAAGTAATATGAATTTATCTGACGACATCAGCGCAGGCCGCGGCAAACCCTTGCTGGAGCCTGGCGCGGCCTCTACCAAGGCCAAGCGCGGCATGAAAAAAGGCTACTACGTGCGCGGCGTGTTTGTGGCCGAAGGCAGCGACATGGACCTGGAGCTGAAAAGCGAATTCGCCAGCAGCAAATCGGTGGCCAAAGACGAAAGCACCGAGCTGCAAAAACTCGGCGAGCAAATGCTCACGCTGTCTGTGGCCGCGATAGAAAAACTTGACCTGCCCGAAAAGCTGGTGGACGCGGTGGCCGAGGCCAAGCGCATCACCAATTTTGAGGGCCGCCGCCGCCAGATGCAGTACATCGGCAAACTGATGCGCCGGGTCGAACCCGAGCCGATCCGCGCAGCGGTAGAAGCCAGCAAAAAAGGCAGCGCCGCCGACACCATGGCCCTGCACCGCGCCGAGCTGTGGCGCGACGATCTAATCGCCAACGACGACGCCCTGCCCCGCTGGATGGCCGAGCACCCCAGCGTGCCCAACGCGCCCGAAGGCAGCAGCTACGACACCCAACAGCTGCGCGCCCTGATTCGCCAAGCCCGCAAAGACTTGCTGGCAGGCAAACCCGGCGAAGCCCCCCGCCAAGGCCGTGCCTACCGCGACATTTTCCAGATGGTGCGCGGCGTGCTGCGCGGCGCGCACGATAGTGAAACTGAAGCGGCCTCACGCGAGAACGAAGCCGCAGACGAATAGCCCCTGGGCCCAGGCCTCCTGCCTCCTATCTCCTGCCTCCTATCTCCTGCCACCTAAGTCCTGTCACCTATCTTCTGCATCCCCGTCCCCTAGCACCATGAATTTAGACTCCATCCACATCGGCATCGTCTCCATCAGCGACCGGGCCAGCACGGGCGTGTACGAAGACAAAGGCTTGCCAGCCCTCAAAGAGTGGCTCACCAGGGCCATCCAAAACCCCATTACCTTCGAGGCACGGCTGATCCCCGACGAGCAAGCGGGCATCAGCGCGGCGCTGATCGCGCTGGTAGACGCCGGGTGCAGCCTGGTGCTGACCACCGGCGGCACGGGCCCGGCGCTGCGCGACGTAACCCCCGAAGCCACCTTGGCAGTGGCCCACAAAGTGATGCCCGGCTTTGGCGAGCAAATGCGCCAGATAAGTCTAAAGTTCGTCCCCACCGCCATACTGTCGCGCCAGTGCGCCGTGGTTCGTGACAGAAGTCTCATCATCAACTTACCCGGTCAACCAAAGTCCATACAAGAAACGTTACAAGGCGTACAGTCCGGGGATCACGCGATTCCTGGAATTTTTGCGGCTGTTCCGTATTGCGTAGATTTGATCGGTGGGCCCTACATTCACACCCATGATGCCGTGTGCAAAGCCTTTCGTCCCAAGTCTGCCTTGCGGCCCATAGCGCCATAGCTTTTACCGGTTTGGACACCATCCAAGCCATTTGCCAGCAGGAGACACCAATGAAAAAAATGCCATGGGCCGTGGGCCACCGCTCTGCACTGACCGCTATGTGCGCAGCTGTGGGGCTGGCTTCATCAACGGTATGGGCCGCTGGCATGACCGAGCCCTACGCAAACTACACCGTCACCGCAAACGACACGGTCGCGGCGCTGTCGCGCAGCTTGCTGAATGACCCGGCCCAGTGGGCCACTTTGGCACGGCTTAACGGCATGGCCAACGCCAACGTACTGCAACCGGGCCTGGTGCTGGAGATTCCTAAAAGCCTGCTCAACCTCAAGTCACAGCCCCGCGTTGTACTGCAAGGCGTGGTCAAAAGCACCATTGGTGACGTGAAAATTGGCGGGCAAAACATTTTGGCCGGAGCCATCGTCTCCGAGGGCACCCGCATTGAGACCGGTGCCAACGGCTCGGCCGTCGTCGAGCTGGCCGATGGCTCGCGCATGCAAATGATGCCCAAAACCCTGGCCGAAGTTACCACCCAGCACGGCTATGCCCTGCGTGACCCGGCCACGAGCGCCTCGACCACGTGGTTCTCAGGTGCTATCCGCCTGGTGTCGGGCGTGCTGGACACTTTGGCCAGCAAGACGGCCAACCGCGCCACGCCCTTGAACATCATCACCCCTACCTCGGTAGTGGGCGTGCGCGGCACCCAGTTTCGGGTGGCCTATGAGGATCCTGCCAGCGGCGCGGCCCGCACCGAGGTGCTGCAAGGCAAAGTTCAGGCCGACAACCCCACCCAAGGCGCCAGTGCCAGCCTGAACACCGGCTTTGGGGCGGCGGTTAAACCCGATGAGCGCGAGATCAAGGTAGTAGCCCTGTTGCCTGCCATGCCCAGCAGCCAGTTGCCCCAGGAGATCCTGCGCATTGTGGGCAGCCACAACGAGCCCGAGCAGGCCGCGTGGACCGTCGGTACGCTGCCCGGTGCCAGCGGCTACCGGGCACAGTTTGCCTCTGACGAGAAATTCAACGCCATCGAAGGCGACTTTAAATCCAGCTCCAACGCGCTGGAGGTCAAAACGCTGCTGAACGGCAGCTACTACGCCCGGGTACGCGGGTTTGACCCAGCCGGTATCGAGGGCTACGACGCAGTGCAACAGGTCGTGATTAAAACTGCCGCTCCACAAGCTGCACTCACTTGGCCGCGCCAGATCGGCACCCAAGCCGTTGCCGAGTATGTGCGCGGCGGGATCATTCTCAAAGTCACCCGCACCAGTGCCGATACCCCAGCAGCGCTGCTGGTGCAAATCGCGCAGGATGCGGCCTTTACCCAAGGCCTCGTGTCATTGCCGGTAGCTGCCGACGGCTCGGCCCTGCTACGCAGCGTACCGGCAGGGCAACGCAGCTACGTGCGCTTTGCCGGTACCAGCCCCCAAGGCCTGGCCGCCAGCAGCCCTGTGTTTACCATTGACCTGCCGCAGCGCTGGGGCAGCACTGTACTAAGCCTGGCACCTGCCCTGCGGCAACTGCATTAAGCCCCGCGGCTGATGCCAATCGGCTCGCTTAGGCTTTGGGTAGTGGGTGGGCGGGCTCTGGCTTGAAGACGCCCGCTCGCAGGCCGTTGCGGAAATACTTCACAAACGGCGTCGCATTCATGTATCACCGTTCGTGACACAAGTCGCACCCTTAGTCGGATTTGTCAACCCAAGCTCCCTCACAATACGTTACAAGGCGTACATTATCAATGTGCGAGATATTGCGCCAGCAAACTGACCAACAAGTGATGACGATGAAAAAACTGCCCTACCCCCTAGCTGCCACCGTGCAAGCAACCATGGCTACCGTTGCGTTGGCGCTGCTGTCCAATGGTGCCTTGGCGGCGATGACCGAGCCCTACGTCAGCTATACCGTCAAACCCAAAGACACCTTGCAGAGCCTGAGCCGCACCTTGCTCAAGCAGCCCTCGCAGTGGCCCGAGGTGGCCAAGCTCAATGGCATGAAAAACCCCAACCTGCTGAGCCTGGGCCAGCAGATCAATGTACCGCGCAGCCTGCTCAATCTGAGCTCGCAGCCGCGCGTGGCCACGCCTGGCAAGATTCTCAGCGTGCAAGGCGATGTGAAAATCGGCGGGCAAAGCGTGCAAGCCGGTGCCAGCGTGCCTGAGGGCGCACGTATCGAGACAGCGGCCGACAGCTCCGTGATCGTGCAGCTAGGCGATGGCTCCAAAGTGCAGATGATGCCCAAGACGTTGGCCGAAGTCACCAGCCAGCACGGCTACGCCATGCGCGACCCGTCCAACAGCAACTCAACCACCTGGTTTTCAGGCGCCATACGTTTGGTGTCTGGCGTGCTGGACACGCTGGCCAACAAGCAGGCAAGCCGTTTGTCGCCCCTCACTGTGACCACCCCCACCTCGATTATTGGTGTGCGCGGCACCCAGTTCCGGGTGGCTTTTGAAGATCCGGCCACGGGCATCTCACGCACCGAGGTGCTGGAGGGCAAAGTACAGGCCGAGAACCCGTCACAAAAGGCCAATGCCAGTTTGAACGGTGGTTTTGGCGCAGCTATCAACCCCAAAGAGCGCGAAATCAAGGTGGTGAGCCTGCTGCCTGCGCTGCCCCAAGAGCAACTGCCCGATGAAGTGCAGCGCACCAACGCCCAAAGCCCCACGCCCGACCGGGCCGAGTGGGTGGTAGGCAGCCTGGCTGGTGCCAGTGGCTACCGCGCACAGTTTGCGACCGATGAGAAGTTTGCCCTGATTCAAAGCGACTTCAAATCCAGCACGCCCGCCATCAATATCAGCGCCTTACCCAACGGAACTTACTACGCCCGCGTGCGCGGTGTCGATCCGGCAGGCATTGAGGGCTTTGACGCTATCAAGCGGGTACAAATCAAAACCACGCCTATCGTCATCGCACCGCCTCAGCTCATTTGGCCGCAGGAACTCTCCATCGGTGCCACGGCTGACTTTACGCCCGAAGGTTTGCTGCTCAAGTTCTATGGCAAGAGCGCTGACATGCCGAAACAGCTCACCGTGCAGGTCGCGCGCGATGCGGCCTTTACCCAAGAGGTGCAAACCACCGCCATTGCCGCCGACGGCACCCTGCTGCTGCGCAACCTCAAGGCCGGTGAACGCAGCTACGTGCGCTTTAGCTCGGCCGCTACGGCTACGCAAGCTGCTGGCAATGCAGTCTTCACTCTGGACGTACCGGGCAACTGGGGCACCACCGTGACGGGTATGACCCAGGCTTTGCAGCCGGTGCGCTAAAGCGCGCCTGGCACTTTTTTGCCCATCGGTGGGCTCGATGAACCCGCACAGCCTGTTGCATGCGCCACTATGTGCTGTGACACAAGTCGCGGCTTGCCGCTTTACATGGTGCGAGCGCAGCGCCTAGCTTATTTTCACGCTTTGTACAGGGTACAGTCGCCCTTCCAGCGAACCCATTGGGGCGCCTGACTTGAAAGCGACGATGATGAAACAAACCCCATTAAGCATCACTGCCGTTGCGCGGGCTGCTATATTTTTGACAGTATTTGGTGTGGCCTGTAGCGCCAGCTGGGCCGCCATGACGGAGCCTTTTATCAGCTACACCGTCAAGCCCAGAGACACCTTGCAAGGTGTGAGTCGCAGCTTACTC
>JAYVDN010000093.1:0-11262 GCA_043749385.1 Polaromonas sp. | reverse complement strand
CCGCGCCCACGTGCTCGTCCACCCCAGCCGCATGGAAGGCGGTGCACATGTGGTGATGGAAGCGGTGATGAGCGGCACGCCCGTGCTGGCGTCGCGCATCGACGGCAACGTGGGTATGCTGGGGGCTGATTACGCAGGGTATTTTGACTGTGGCGATGCAGATCAGCTGGCCAACGCGCTGATTGCCTGCCGAAACGGTCAAAAAGAGCAAAACCATCTAGAGAGCAAACTTACTCAATTGGCACGACAATGCAGCTTCCGCGAAAAACTGTTTGAGCCTGTGGCCGAGCAAACGGCTCTGCTGCGCCTCTTCGCTGAAATACGCTAAAACGCTATCCAGTCAAAACTCTAATTCTCTCAAGCCCAATCTCGAATTCACCCATGCAAACCTCAGACCAGCCCATCTTGCGCGACATTGTTTTGATCGGCGGCGGCCACAGCCACGTAGGCGTTCTCAAGAGCTTTGGCATGAACCCGATTCCCGGCGTGCGCCTCACGCTGATCTGCACCGACATGCACACGCCCTATTCTGGCATGCTGCCGGGCTATGTGGCGGGGCATTATGACTATGACGAGGTGCATATTGATCTTTCCCGCTTGGCTGCGTTTGCCGGGGCGCGGCTGTACCGTGATGAAGTCATTGGTATCGACCGGTCTAGCCAAAAAGTCATTTGCAAAAGCCGCCCAGCCGTGCCGTACGACCAGCTCTCCATCAACATCGGCTCCACACCCCAATTAGATGGCGTACCTGGAGCCGCCGAGCATGTCGTGGCCGTCAAACCGATTCGCAATTTCAATGACCGCTGGCTTCAATTGCTTGAGCGGGTCAAAACCCATTCTGGCAAAACCACCATTGCTGTGGTGGGCGCAGGCGCAGGCGGCGTGGAGCTGTTGCTGGCCATGCAGTTTCGCTTGCGCAACGAGCTCGCCCGGCTGGGCCGCAACCCCGATGAATTGATGTTTCACCTGCTGACCAACAGCGAGACCATCTTGCCCACGCACAACGCAGGCGTGCGCAGCCGCTTCGATGCCGTGCTCACGCAGCGCGGTGTGCAGGTGCATCGCAATTCAGAAGTCACGCAGGTGAAAGCAGGGGTGATGATCACCTCCACGGGTCAAGAATTGAAAGCCGACGAAATCATGTGGGTGACGCGTGCTGGCGGTGCCGCTTGGCTTAAAAACACGGGGCTACAGCTCGATGCGGAAGGTTTCATTGAAGTCAAAGACACGTTGCAAACCGTCAACGATCCGCTGATTTATGCGGCGGGCGACATTGCCAGCATGGTCAATTTTAAGTTAGAGAAAGCTGGCGTATTCGCTGTGCGCCAAGGCAAACCGCTCACAGAAAATCTGCGCCGTGCGGTTGGCGGCACAGCGCTGGAAGCGTATCGCCCACAAACCAATTGGCTCGCGCTGATCAGCACGGGGGATAAATACGCCGTGGCATCGCGCGCTTGGCTGGGCTTTGCAGGCGCATGGGTCTGGCAGTGGAAAGACTGGATTGACCAGCGTTTTATGCGCAAATTCAGCGAGTTTCCAGAGATGTCCGCAAACGCTGCATCAGCGCCGTCCAACAACGCTCTGGGCGCCGTCAAGCTCAATTCTGAAGAATCCCTGCAAGCCATTTCAGCCATCGCCATGCGATGCGGCGGCTGTGGCGCGAAAGTCGGTGCAACGATTTTGCAAAACGCCTTGGGTAATCTGCACCCCGTGCAACGCGATGACGTGCTCATCGGCCTGAAAGACCCTGATGACGCCGCCGTGGTGCGCGTGCCGCCGGGCATGGCGATGGTGCACTCGGTCGATTTCTTCCGCGCCTTCATTGACGACCCCTACATTTTCGGCAAAGTCGCCGCCAACCATGCGCTGGGCGATATCTGGGCGATGGGCGCACAAGCCCAATCGGCCACCGCTGTGTGCACCGTGCCGCCTGGCATGGACTCAAAAGTAGAAGACGTGCTCTTTCAAATGATGACAGGTGCGCTCGAAGTGCTGAACGAGGCGGATTGCTCGCTCGTGGGTGGTCACACCGGCGAAGGCAAAGAGTTGGCGCTGGGTTTCGCGATCAACGGCTTGATTGAAGACAAACCCGAAGCCATCCTGCGCAAAAGTGGCATGAAGCCGGGCGACGTGCTCATCCTGACCAAACCCATTGGCACCGGCACGCTGTTTGCCGCGCACGCCCGTCTAGCCGCCAAAGGCCGTTGGATTGACGCGGCGCTGCAAAGCATGGTGATCAGCAACCGCATAGGTGCACAAGTGCTGCGCGAGCATGGTGGCACGGCCTGCACCGACCTGACGGGCTTCGGCCTGCTCGGCCATTTGGTGGAAATGACGCGCCCTTCAGAAGTCGACGCAGAAATTCACCTGAGTGCCCTGCCCCTGCTAGACGGCGCGCAAGAATGCGTTGAAGCCGGCATCACCAGCTCTCTGCAGAGCGCCAACGTGCGCCTGCGCCGCGCCCTGCGCAACCAAGAAGAATTCGTCAAACACCCGCGCTACCCGCTGATTTTTGACCCCCAAACCGCAGGCGGTCTGCTGGCCAGCGTGCCCGCAGACCGTGTGGACGCTTGCATCGCAGCCCTAAAAGCGCAAGGCTACCCCCACACCTGCAAAATGGGTCAAATCTTGCCGCAGGGTGATGCGCTTGAGCCGGTTACGCTGGTTGCATAATTATGACTCTAGACGGCGTATTTATTGCCTGAGCAGCTATTTTATTTGTAGCGTTTTATAGCTGCGCAAGCTGGCTTGTTTCCCCCACTCTCATCCCCCGCCTTCTCTCGCCCCGCCGTCCTAGCGTGCGCCATGACGATCGGTTGCCCTGCGTGGACTGAGGATGCGGACTTCTTTGGCACCGGGGTTGCAACTTGGACCTCCGATCTCGTGGAACTCTATTCAGCGGGCTGATGTCCGTCAGGCGTCTCAGATGTGCCCAAAGCGGTCTTAGACTGCGTTCAAGGTGTCGTGCCCGTATGCCCTTTCATGGATCTACCCTAGGGTTTATCCTAATAACGAAGGCTAATGTAATCAATTACATTAGCCTTCAACGCTACGGCGCTTTTGTTTTTCTAGAAAATGTAATCGATAACATTTTTGAAATAAGCTCAACTTTTTCAAGAAAACTTTTCAAGGAGTAGTGACATGGCAAAACATAAACTGGCATACCAGACTAACTGCTGGGGCCCCATGGGGGGCGACGCCGTGGGCGTGACCTCCAACACGCGCCTGACTTATCGCACCTTTGCCGACATAGAGCTGGCTATTCGGGAAATCGGTGAGTTGGGTTACGACGGCATCGAAATGTTCGATGCCAATCTGATGGACTACGAAGGCCGCTTTGGTGATTTGCAGAAAGTGCTCGACACATCCGGTGTGCAGATGATCTCGGTTTACAGCGGCGCCAATCTTATATACGCCGACCTACTGCCTGACGAGCTAGCCAAGATTGAGCGCGTGGCTATGGCTGCAGCCCAAGTAGGTGCCGAGTTTCTAGTGCTCGGTGGAGGCGCTACCCGAGCTGCGGGTGTGCAAGCTGGTGACTACGAACTGCTGGCACGCGGTCTGGATCAGGTAGATGCAGCTGTTCGTAAGCATGGACTCACAGCGTTGTACCACCCGCACCTGAGCACCATGATCGAAACACCAGAGCAGGTTCAAAAGATATTTAGCATGACAGACATTGGCTTTTGTCCCGATACGGCGCATCTGTGCGCCGGTGGAGCAAAGGTGCCTGAACTGCTGCACAGCCTGAAGGAGCGAATCGCCTTCGTGCACCTCAAAGGCTGGCAGGCAAATCCATTCAAGTTCACCCCTCTGGACGAGGGCGACCTGAATATCTCCGATGTACTCAAAGGACTGCAGGCCGATGGGTACACGGGATGGATGGCCACCGAGCTCGATGCTTGGCACGATCCCAAGGACGGCGCACGTCGCAGCCTTGCGTTTTTGCGCAATCACCTCGCGGCCTGAATCACACGTAGAAAACATCAACCACTTGCCACTCGGGCGCGAAAGCACCCATTTAAATTTACTGGAGACACTTATGTTGAAATCCCTCAAAACCAAAGTTGCCGCTGCAGTCTGCATCGGCTTCGCCACCCTGGCACTGGCCGCTGACCCTGCGGCCGAACTTGCGAAACTCAGTACGCAAGTACTGAGCCTGGGCCCAACTGGCGAGAAGCCCGAGCCTGCATCGGTCGTGAAACTGAGCGCCGCCGAGCTAGAGAAAATTAAGGGCATGAACGCAACCGCCGCCATTGTGCTGCACTACAGTGGCAATGACTGGTCGCAGGCCCAGATCGCCGGTTTGAAGGCGCAATTCGCCGTCATGAACATCAAGGTGATTGCCATCACTGACGCTGGTTTCAAGCCTGAAAAGCAGGTGGCTGATCTGGAGACTGTGCTGGCCCAGAAGCCGAACATCATCATCTCCATTCCCGCTGACCCAGTGTCCACCGCATCTGCCTACGCCAAAGCTTCAGCCGCCGGTGTGAAGATGGTCTTCATGGACAACGTTCCCAAGGGTCTGAAAGCCGGCAAGGACTACGTGAGCGTGGTGTCTGCCGACAACTACGGCAATGGAGTGGCGGCAGCGCACCTGATGGCAGCGTCGCTCAAGGGCGAGGGGGAAATCGGCATCGTATTCCACGCAGCTGATTTCTTCGTGACCCGTCAGCGCTATGACGCCTTCAAAAAGACTATTCAGAACAACTACCCCAAGATCCACATCGCTGCCGAACAAGGCATTGGCGGCCCGGACTTCACAGGTGACGCGGAGAAGGCTGCGGGAGCCATGTTGACCAAAAACCGCAAGATCAAGGGCATCTGGGCGGTGTGGGATGTGCCAGCTGAAGGCGTGATGGCTGCAGCCCGTGCAGCAGGACGTGACGATCTCATAATTACCACTGTGGATCTGGGCCAGAACGTAGCTATCTCCATAGCCAAAAACGGCTTCGTAAAGGGTTTGGGTGCGCAGCGGCCCTATGACCAGGGCGTGACCGAAGCGCTGTTGGCGGGCTATGGCCTGTTGGGAAAAACCGCCCCTGCATACGTTGCTCTGCCTGCGTTGCCGGTCAACCGCGCCAATTTGCTCGATGCCTGGAAGGCGGTGTACCACACTGATGCACCGGCCTCTGTGCGCGACAGCCTGAAGTAAACAATCGAAGAGCACTGCGCCAGCGTATCGCTGGCGCCCCCCCCTTGTACTGGAGTGACGAAAATGAGCAAGACTTACAACATCGCCATGATTGGCGGCGGCTTTATGGGCAAGGCACACGCTGCAGCCTATGCCGCGATGCCCATGTTTTTCTGGCCTGCGCCGGGTATCCCACACCGCAAGGTGCTGGTGGACTTGAACGCCGCATCTGCCGAGGAGGGCCGCAAGCGATTTGGTTTTGAAGAGGCCTCAACCGACTGGCGCGCCGTCGTAGCACGCCCGGATATTGACATTGTCGACATCGTCACCCCCAACGACAGCCATGCCGAAATCGCCATCGCGGCTGCAAAGGCCGGCAAGCACGTCATCTGCGAAAAGCCCTTGGCACGCACCGTGGAAGAAGCCAAGGCGATGCTCGATGCCGTACAAGCCGCCAACGTCATTCACATGGTGGCCTTCAACTACCGTCGCACACCGGCAGTGGCCTTGGCTCGCAAATACATCGAAGAGGGCCGCATCGGTCGCATCCTCAACTTCCGTGGCACCTATTTGCAGGACTGGAGTGCTGATTCCAATGGCCCGTTGTCCTGGCGCTTCAGCAAGAAGATTGCGGGCTCTGGCACCGTGGGAGACATCGGTACGCACGTAGTGGACATGGCGCGGTATCTCGTAGGTGAAGTGGCTTCCGTCAATGCCATGACCCAAACCTACATCAAAACCCGACCGCTTCAAAGCGGTGGCGTAGATAAGCTCGGTGCGTCCGACAAGTCCGGTACCGGCGAGCGCGGTGAAGTTGATGTGGACGACGAAGTGCTGACCATGATGCGTTTCGAGAATGGCGCCATTGGCTCCCTTGAAGCTACCCGCAATGCCTTCGGCCGCAACAACTACCTGACTTTCGAAATCCATGGCGACAAGGGCTCTATCCTGTTCAACTACGAACGCCGCGATGAGCTGCAGGTGATGTTTGCCGATGACCCGGCCGACGCACGCGGCTTTCGTACGGTGTACACCGGACCGGCACACCCCTATGGCGATGGCCTGTGGCCGATACCCGGTCTGGGCATTGGCTACACCGAAACCAAGATCGTGGAGTGCTACGACTTCTTCAAGGCAATTGCCAGCGGCGTGCAGCCTTCGCCAAATTTTGTCGATGGCTACATTACCGAATGCATTGCTGACGCAATTCTGAAGTCTGCTGAAACGGGCAACTGGACGGAGGTTCGCAAGTGACGGTCTCACCCCCGCAATCTGTTGCGGTGCGTATGACGGCGGTCTCCAAAACCTTTGGGGGGAACCGCGCTTTGAACAAGGTCAATCTGGAAATCCGCGCAGGGGAAGTGCACGCATTACTGGGCGGCAACGGTGCAGGCAAGTCCACCCTTCTCAAAATCCTCAATGGCGTGTATGTGCCGGACGGTGGCAGCATTGAGGTTGGTGGTGTGCCTTTGACCGAGCACTCGCCGCACGCTTCAAGGCGTGCCGGTATCACCATGATTTTCCAGGAGATGAGTCTAATTCCCACGCTGAGCGTGGCGCAGAACATTTTTCTGACGCATGAAATACGGGACGGAATGGGCTTGATTGATGACGCAGCAGCGGAGATGCAAGCGCGTGAGTTGTTTATGGAACTTGGCGTGGACATTGATCCCAAAAGTTTGGTAGAAGACCTGAGCGCGGGACAGCAGCAACTCACAGAAATTGTGAAAGCCACCTCCCGCAAAGCCAAAGTGTTGATCCTTGACGAGCCGAGTACCGCCCTTTCGAACAACGATGTGGAGCGTCTATTCGCCTTCATCAAAAAGTTGAAGTCCCAAGGGGTTGCGATTGTGTATGTGTCCCACCGCATGGACGAAATCTTTCGTATCGCGGACGTCATTAGCATTCTGCGTGACGGTAAGCATGTGGTGACGGGCCCAGTAGAAGACTTCACCATGCACTCTGTGGTGGAGCATATTGTGGGCAAGGGCTCCAGCAAGGGCAGTGGTTTTCACGGCATTGAGCGGCATCCCAACCAGCGCTCGGACGCACTGGTGGAGTTGCGCAATGTGAGCGGTGCGCGCAAGCCGCGCAACATCAACCTCACGCTGTACCGTGGTGAGGTGGTGGGTGTCGCGGGCTTGCTAGGCAGTGGACGCAGCGCACTGGTGCGCGTCATCTGCGGCATCGACCCCATTGTCTCGGGCGAAATGCGCATCGCAGGCAATGTAGTAAAAATGCGCAACCCCCGCGATGCGATTGCCAACAAGATCGCACTGATCCCAGAAGATCGCCGCCGCCAAGGCTTTGTCGCCGATCATAGTCTGGCCGACAACATTTGCCTGCCAGTGCTGGATAAATTCAGCCGGTTCTCCTGGATCAAGGCCGACAGCGCACGCCAGTTGGCCGACGAGCTGATCAAACGTCTGCGCGTCAAAACTGAATCCGCCAACAACGCCGTGAGTACCCTATCGGGGGGCAATGCGCAAAAGGTTGTGATCGCCAAATGGCTGGCCACCGAACCCGAACTGTTGGTACTGGATGAGCCTACCGCCGGTATCGATATCGGAAGTAAGGCCGAAATCGTCACACTGATCCGTGACCTGGCGCGTCAGGGCAAGGCGGTGCTGATTGTTGCGTCCGAGCTGGCCGAACTGCTGGTGGCTAGTGATCGCATCATTGTCATGTCCGACGGCGTGCTGGTGCAGGACATGCCTCGCACCGCGCTGGATGCTGGTGCAGAACACATTGAAGACCCCACCGACCGGCTGCAAATAGCCGAGCAAGCACTCCAATTGGCCATTCAGACCCGAGGAACACAATGAAAACCGCAATCACGAATACAGCGGCCGCCGTGCCCAGAATGCTTTCTGCATTCAACCACTTTGCCACGAACTGGCGACAGAACATTATCTATTTCGGCTTCTGCGCCATCTTTGTCATCTTTTCGCTGACGCTGAGCGAGCAGGGCTTTCTGGATGTGAACAACCTACTAAACATCGTGCGCCAAACCGCCATGATCGCCATTATGGCCGCGGCCATGACCTTTGTCCTGTCCGCTGGTGAGATCGACCTGTCGGTTGGAGCCGTTGCGGGTCTCGTGTCTGTGACCACAGCCATGTCTATTGCCGCGGGTGGACCAGCACTGGGCGTTGGAGTAGGTATCGCTACAGGGCTGGCGGTGGGTCTGGTGAATGCGGTCCTGACCACGCGCTTAGGCATCCCGTCATTTCTCACCACATTGGCCATGATGGGCATTGCCAAAGGCGTTGCAATGTGGATCAGTGGCACCGGTGCCATTCCCATACTGAACGATGGCTATTCCTTTATCTTCGGCGGAGGCAACCTGGGCCCTGTGCCGGTATTGATGGTGTGGATTGTTGTGGCCGGTTTTGCTGGACATATGGCCCTGCGCAAGACCACATTTGGACGCCGTGTGCTGGCCACTGGTGGTAACGCCACGGCAGCCCACTACACCGGTGTAGATACCAAGAGCATACGCACCAAAGTGCTTCTGCTTTCCAGTATGGCCGCAGCCGTGGCCGGCATGCTCTACGCGGGTCGCCTGCAATCGGGTCGCTTCCAGCTGGGTGAGGGCGACGAGCTGTCAGTGATTGCTGCCGCTGTGCTGGGGGGAACCAGCCTGTTTGGCGGTAAGGGTACGGTAATAGGTTCCATCATGGGTGCATTGATGATCGGGCTGATCAACAATGGACTGCTGCTTATGGGTCTGGAATATAGTCAACAACTGATTGCGCGCGGGGCCATCATCATCATTGCGGTGGCGATCAGCCAGGTTCGCAAATAAGCCCGATTCCAATCCAAGGTCCGTACCAAGAAAAATTTCCATCGGCCTGTCGCACCGCTATACACAAGGAACACCATGAACGACCATTTCAACCCCGGCTGCACCATCACCGGAACCATCTATGGACGTCCCGAAAAGCGTGAGGAACTGATTGTGCTGATGCGCTCGTTCGTGGCGCCCACACGAGCCGAAGTTGGTTGCGTCGAGTACCAATTCCACGAATGCAATGACGAGCCAAACACCTTCATGTTTTACGAGAACTGGGTAAGTCAGGAAGCATTGGACCTGCACCTGGGCATGCCATATATTCGTCCCATCTTCGAGCGCCATGATGAGTTGTTGGCAGCACCACCGGTGCTTAAAAAATATACGCATCTGGCGCCTTATCAGGTCGTGCGCGGAGTGAGTGATGACTGAATCCGGAAACCTCAGCTTCTCAGTTCAGGACATTGCCGAGCGGGCAGGTGTGTCCACTGCAACAGTTTCACGAGTACTAAACCAGAGTGAGTTGGTGCGCCCCAAAACCCGCGCCAAGGTGGAAGCGGTGATTGCTGAGTTCGGTTACCAGCCCAATGCGCTCGCGCGCAATCTGCGCACCGCCGAGAGTCGCATGTTGCTGACAATGGTGCCGGACTTTGGCAACCCGTTTTATGCCGAAATCGTGCGTGGTATTGACTCCTATTCACGAAGCAAGGGCTACCACGTGTTGTTATGCGACACAGGTGCCAACGCCTCAGAAGAGGGTACCTACTTCGATATGGTGCGCCACCGACTGGCTGATGGTGCCATTTGCCTGGACCCGGATTCGATACAGCATGCGATTTCTGCTGAGATGAAAGGTTTGAACTGGGTGGCGTGCTGTGAATACGATCCGGATGCAAACATTCCCTATGTGGGAATCGACAATGAAAAGGCAGCGTTTGATGCGGTAACTTATCTCATTGGGCAGGGTTGCAAAAACATAGCGTTAATAAACAGCGATGAGCGCTACCGCTATGCTCGCGATCGCAATAAGGGCTACGAAGCCGCGCTCTCCAAAGCAGGCTTGAAAAAGATGCCACAGAAGTTCACTAAAGGCCTTGAATTTGATAATGGTCGTAGGGCAGCGACAGAACTTCTGAAAGGCCGCCGTAAACCTGATGCCATTTTCGCCGTATCCGACACGCTGGCGATTGGGGCAATGCGTGCCGTGCGAGACGCCGGGCTGTCAGTGCCACATGACGTGCGCGTGATGGGCTTTGACAATATACCCATCGCAACCATCATGGAGCCGCAGCTCTCCACGGTTGCCCAACCGATGCGCGAACTGGGCGAGACCGCGGCACGTCTGCTGATAGACCGGCTGCGCAACCCTCTAGCCAAAACGGGCGGTATCTTGCTCAAGCATGAGTTGGTGCTGCGCCAATCAGCCTGAACGCCGCACAAGCAACGAAAGAAACTATGAAAACTATTCAAGGACCCGGCCTGTTCCTGGCCCAGTTCTCCGGGAGCAAGCAACCGTTTGACACGCTGGAAAACATGGCCCGCTGGGCTGCATCTCTGGGATATCGTGGAGTCCAGATTCCCACCACCAATCCGCACATCTTCGATTTGGAGATAGCTGCCGTCAGTCAGACATATTGTGATGACATCATTGGCATGCTGGCCTCGCACGGTGTGGTTGCCACCGAGCTTTCTACCCATCTACAGGGTCAGCAAGTCGCCGTTCATCCGGCTTATGAAAGTCTTTTCGATGGCTTCGCTCCCCTTGCGTTGCGCGGCAAGGGAGCTGCCAAGCAGGAGTGGGCGGTTCAGCAAATGCTTTTGGCGGCTAAAGCCTCGCAGCGCATGAGCCTGAGGGCGCATGCCACTTTCTCGGGCGCCTTGGCTTGGCCATACCTGTACCCCTGGCCACAGCGCCCCAGCGGTTTGGTGGAACTGGCTTTTGAAGAATTGGCGCGCCGCTGGCTACCGATTCTCAATGCCTTTGATGAAGCTGGCGTCGACGTTTGCTACGAGTTGCATCCGGGGGAAGACTTATTCGATGGCGTAACTTTTGAACGCTTTCTGGATGCTACGCATAACCACCCCCGTGCCAACATTCTCTACGACCCAAGCCACTTCCTGTTGCAGCAGCTCGACTACCTCGCCTTCATCGACATTTACCACGAGCGCATTCGCGCCTTTCATGTAAAGGACGCAGAGTTTAAGGGTAATGGACGACAGGGTGTGTATGGCGGTTTCGAAGGCTGGTTGCAGCGCGCTGGACGCTTCCGTTCACTCGGAGATGGTCAGGTGGCGTTTGGTGAAATTTTCTCCAAGTTGGCCCAATACGACTACG
>JAYVDN010000092.1:0-5128 GCA_043749385.1 Polaromonas sp. | reverse complement strand
TCGGCGGGCGTACTGGCTATTTTCACTGGAGCGGTATCAACTTTAATCGCTACTATTTCAATAGCTTCTCCCGTGATATTTTGTTGGCTTGGAGGCTGATTGCCTGTAAATTTAGGCGGCGTTACAACGTCTGAAAACAGATCAAGGGTGAGTTGCAATAGGCCGCGCATGGTATGGCGTAGTTTAACGGTAGGCCTCGGGGTCTATCTCGCGCATCTTGGTTTCGATCCAGGTTTGCACCTCTAGCATCAGCTCTTCGGGCTGTCGGCCCACGCTGTCAATCGGTTTGCCTATCACCACGTCCACCACGCCGGGGGTTTTGACGAAGGCTTTGCGGGGCCAGCGGGTGGCGGCGTTCACGGCGATGGGGACGACGGGGCGGCCGGTCTCGCAGGCCAGGCGGGCACCACCGCTTTTGTAGGAGCCTGCCTTGCCGCGCGGTATGCGCGTGCCCTCGGGAAACATGATGACCCACACGCCTTGGCCCATCACGCGCTTGCCCTGCACCACCACCTTGGCAAAAGCCTCGCTGCGTTTGCTGCGGTCAATATGGATCATGTCCATACGCCCCATGGCCCAACCAAAAAAGGGCACGTACAACAGCTCGCGCTTGAACACATACGCCAAGGGGTGAGGCATGACGGCGGGCATGAGGAAGGTCTCTAGCGTGGACTGGTGTTTGCACAGCAGTACCGCACCGTCTTTGTCGCCTTGCGGCAAATTCTCCAGGCCCTGGATGCGCCAGCTCACGCCGCATATTTTGGTCAAGCCCCACATAGCGCAACTGAGCCAGCCTGCGCACATCCAGTACACCCGCGAGGGGCTGACAAACCACGATGCCACGATGACCGCGATAGCCCAAGGCACCACGGTAACCATCATCCACAGCATATGCAGGCTAGAGCGCAGGAAAGCGAGGGTGTAGGCCATAGGGTGTTGGGTTGAAAGCTACAAAGCTGCTGGGTGCACGGGAGGGCTTACGTCGCCAAGGTAAGAATATGCTCTGCAAACGCTGCCAAGTCGGCATGCACTCGGGTGCCCTCGGGCAAATCTGCAGGGCTAGCATGGTATTTGGTGCCTTTACCCGTCAGCACCAAATGGGGTACACAGCCGGCGGCCACACCGGCTTGCAGGTCGCGCAGACTGTCGCCCGCCGTGTGCACGCTTTGCCCACCTGCGGCCAGGTCAATACCGTAGCGCTCGATGATCTGCTCAAACAAGCCCGGCAATGGCTTGCGGCACAGGCAAGCCTCGTCTGGGGTATGCGGGCAGTAAAACACGCCATCAATCTTGCCGCCCTGCACCGCCAGCAGCTTGTGCATTTTGCTGTGCATCGCGTTCAGCGCGGCCACATCAAACAAACCGCGCCCCAGGCCCGACTGGTTGGATGCTATGGCAATGTGCCAGCCCGCATGGTTCAGCCGCGCAATCGCCTCCAGCGCACCCGGCAACGGCACCCACTCATCCGCCGACTTGATAAAGTCGTCTCGGTCTTCATTGATAGTGCCGTCGCGGTCAAGGATGATGAGTTTCATGGGAAGGCCTCGTGCGCACGGCGCTGCGTCCATTGGGTGATGTAGGGGATGGGATGCTTGGTGGCATCTAGTTTCGCGATGCGTTCGAGCATGGTGGGCAGCTCGATCATTTGGTGTTTGAACAAAGCCCGGATAAAGTCGGCATCTTTGTCTCGCCCAGCTACGCATTTAGATACGGCCAGGCCATGCACCTCGGGACAAATCACTGTGACATCACCCACATAATGCAGTTGCTCACGCGAATGCCAATCGCTGGGCATTACTGCGGTCTCAGGGCCCACGCCATTGGCGTGGTAGCCAAAGGTTTGGTCAAAGCTGGGCATGGCCCCTATTGCGCCATCAATCAAATCGGCCTTTTCGGGGTGCAATGCCGGGTATAAATCTATCTCACGCGATGCCAGCAACTCAACAGGTGCATGGGGAAAAGCCATCAAAATCGCTTGACTTCCCACCACCACAAACGAGTTTTCCTGCGCGATAGCCGCAGCAGCACGCAGCACATGCTCCAGCTCAGAGCGCTTCATTGCATGCGCCTTGCTTGGCCCAGCAACTGCGCTCTCTCGGCCTGCGTGATCAGCACCGACATGGGAGAGACGCTGCGCAGCACGGTGGCGTGGTCATTGTTGGCGCAAACTTCTTTGGCTAGTGCGTCGACTGGCTTGCCCAATAGGCTTTCCCACTCATCCCAGTACACGTCCGAGCGCGTCACGCCAGCCTGCTTGCGCCAAAGCGATAACTGGGCCAGCACTTCACTCACGCGCGCAGGCTGCTCGCGCAAGCGCTGCACCGCCAAAAGGTGTGCTTGCGCGACAAAGTGATCAATCTGCAATTGCCGGTTCATGCGCTGATTATGAAGACTTGGGACTAACTTGCCAACTTGGACAAATCCGCCACGCGGTTCATGGCGTTGTGCAGGGTGGCAAGCAGCCCTAAGCGGTTGGCTTTGAGCGCCGGATCTTCCGCATTGACCATCACTTTATCAAAGAAGGCATCGACCGGGGCCTTGAGCGCGGCCAGGGCTTGTAAATTGGCCGTGTAATCGCCTTTAGCCCAAGCATTTTCTGCGTGAGCAGCTACCGAATTAATGGCGCTGTGCAGAGCTTTTTCTTCATCGACTTGCAGCAAAGCGATGTTGACTTTGGCTTCTACCGCGCCATCAGCCTTCTTAAGGATGTTGCCTACGCGCTTGTTGGCGGCGGAGAGTGCTGGCGCTTCGGGCAGTTGCGCAAAGGCGCGTACCGCGGCCAGGCGTTTGGGGATGGTGCGCCATTCGCCTAACTGCTGGGCATAGATGGCGGCGTCCACCTCGGCAGCGGAATAGCCGCCGTCTTTGAGATAGCCCTTGAGGCGTTCGATTAAAAATTCGTCCAGAGCCACGGCCTGGTCTTGCAGCAGGCCGGGCGCGAAGGCTGCAAAGGCCATGCGGGTGAGCTGGTGGTACTGCAAGGCCAAATCACGCTCGACCAGCATGCGCGCCACACCCAGTGCATGGCGACGCAATGCAAACGGGTCTTTGTCGCCGGTGGGCAAGTTGCCAATGCCGAACATACCCGCCAAGGTTTCCAGCTTGTCCGCCAAAGCCACGATCACACCCACTTGGTTGCGCGGTAACTCATCACCTGCAAAGCGCGGCTTGTAGTGGTCTTCAATCGCGTGGGCTACATCCTCGGTCAAGCCGTCATGGCGGGCATAGTAGCCGCCCATGATGCCTTGCAGCTCGGGGAACTCGCCCACCATGTCGGTCACCAAATCAGTTTTGGCCAAGCGGGCCGCCGTGTCTGCCTGTTTGGCTAGCAGGTCGCCGCCCAGTTGCTGGCCGATGGCTTTGGCAATCGTACGCACGCGCTCCATGCGCTCGCCTAGGGAGCCCAGCTTGTTGTGGTACACCACTTTGCCCAGGCCTTCCACGCGGGACTCTAGAGTCTTTTTGCGGTCTTGGTCAAAGAAGAATTTGGCATCGGCCAGGCGCGGGCGCACCACGCGTTCGTTGCCCTGGATGACAGCGCTCGCGTCCGTCGGGCTGATATTGCTGACCACCAAGAACTTGTTGGTTAACTTGCCCGTGGTGTCCAGCAAAGGAAAGTATTTTTGATTCGCCTTCATCGTGAGAATCAAGCACTCTTGCGGTACGGCGAGGAATTCTTTTTCAAACTCGCACACCAGCACGTTCGGGCGCTCCACCAGCGCGGTCACCTCGTCCAGCAGTGCGTCGTCTTCAATCGCGCGGGCACCGTTGCCCACCTTCGCGGCGGCGGCGGCCAGCTGCTTGACTATCTCAGCGCGGCGCTCGGCAATGCTGGCAATCACTGCGCCCTGTTCGCGCAAGGTTGCCGCGTAGCTGTCAGCGTTTTGGATCACCACCGGCGACACAGCGGCCTCAAAGCGGTGGCCGTGCGTGCTGTTGGTAGCCTTAAGCCCCAGAGCCTCGACGGGCACCACGTCGCTGCCATGCAATGCCAGCAGGCCGTGCGCAGGCCGCACAAAACTCACACTCGTCCAACCCGGCATGGCACTGCCTTCGCCCAGCTGGTAGGACATGACTTTAGGGATAGGTAGCTTGGCGATAGCCGCAGCCAAGGCCACACTCAGCCCGGCGAGCAGGCTGGCGCCCTTTTGCGTTGACTCATAAAACAGCGCCTCGGCCTTGCCATCCATCACACGCTTAAGCCCCGCAACGGCGGCGGCATCAGCCCCCAGCGCTTGCAGCTTCTTTAACAGCGCGGGAGATGCATTGCCCGCAGCGTCCAGCCCCACGGCTACCGGCATGAGTTTTTGCGACACGGCTTTGTCTGCGCCGTTTGCGGCTACAGCAGTTACATGCGCTGCCAAACGACGGGGAGACGCGAATACGGTGACGACCGACGCATCGCCACACAGTCCTTGCGCTTTCAGCTGCTCGTGCAGCACCGCGCTAAATGCATCACCCAGTTTTTTGAGTGCCTTGGGCGGCAGCTCTTCCACAAATAGTTCAACAAGAAGATTTTTAGTAGTCATGGTTATTTCAAATCAGCAGCGGCGTAGTGCAACACCGTAGGAAAAGGATCATAAAAATGGTGCAGCAACTCGCGCCACTGCTGGTACTGGGTGGATTTGCGAAAACCCACCGTGTGGTCTTCCAGCGTAGCCCAGCGCACTAGCAGCACGTATTGGTGGCTATCTTCAATGCAGTGCTGCAGCTCATGCCCCAGATAGCCGGGCATGGCCGCAATGATCTTTTGGGCTTGCGCAAACGCGGCCTCGAAGGCAGCGCTCTGCCCGGGCTTGATCGGTAGCGTCGCCACTTCCAAAACCATCAGGCAGCCTTCTTGGGAATTTGCTCCACCCACTCGCGCGGAGCCATTGGGAAACCCAGGCGCTCGCGGGAGTCGTAATAGCTTTGCGCTACGCTGCGCGAAATGTTGCGGATACGGCCAATGTAGGCGGCGCGCTCTGTCACGCTGATAGCGCCGCGTGCGTCTAGCAAGTTAAAGCTGTGCGCGGCTTTGAGCACTTGCTCGTAGGCGGGCAGCGCGAGCTGCTGCTCCATAAGGTACTTGGCCTGCTTCTCATGCGCGGCAAAGGCCGTGAACAAAAACTCCGCGTCTGAGTGCTCA
>JAYVDN010000091.1:0-5585 GCA_043749385.1 Polaromonas sp. | reverse complement strand
GCGCGCGATTGGGCGGGAGAATGCGCTGCGCTTGTTGCCGCGTTGGAGGGCTTGAGTCGCGGTGACTTGTAGTCATTGCGGCCAGTTGCCTGTGGCTGTGCCCGCTCTGGCAATCTGCGATTGATTGCCTGCGGCTGGCTGTGCTCGCCCCGGCACTTGGCGTGCACAGCTCCGCGGCTGTCCCCCGGCCTTCGGCCTCCTCCTTGATGCCGCTGCGCTGTCCACACCAAGCGCCAAAGCTGCGTACTGGTTTGGTTGAAGTTCTGACGTTTGACCCCCCAGCCACGTTTGCAAGGCACTGTAGGTGGTGCACTCAACGTAGCGGCATAAAGGGGGAGTAGTCGGCCCTAGGCCGACACGGAGGACAGCCGCGTAGTTGAGTGCGCCGCCTACAGTGTCCCGTACTTTACAAGTCCGACAATACCTCTTACCGCTGGATAATCTAGCTAAAATCAAACCGAATCGAAGCCGAGCAAAATATCGCGCGAGCCGCTATTAAATCCATATATGCAGAAAGACAACACCATGTTTGAAACCACCATCGCAGGCAGCCTGCCCAAACCCGCCTGGCTGTCAGAAACCCAAAAACTCTGGCCTCAATGGAAGGCTGAAGGAGCTGAGCTGGCGCAGGCCAAGCTGGATGCTACGCTCTTGTGGATCAAAGCACAGGAAGACGCAGGCCTGGACATCATTGGCGACGGCGAGCAGTCGCGCCAGCATTTTGTGCATGGCTTTTTAGAGCAGGTGGAGGGCATTGACTTTGAGCACAAAGTGACCATGGGCATCCGCGACAACCGCTACGACGCGCAGGTGCCGCAGGTGATCTCTACGTTGAAGTTGAAAGGCCGTGTGCACGGCACCGAGGCGCGTTTTTTGCGTGCGCACACCAAAAAGAAAATCAAGTTCACCATGCCCGGCCCCATGACGATTGTGGACACCGTGGCCGACCGCTTCTATGGCGACAAAGTGAAGATGGCCTACGCCTTTGCTGAGCTGCTCAACCAAGAAGCGCTGGCCTTGCAGGCCGAGGGCGTGGACATCATCCAGTTTGACGAACCGGCTTTCAACGTTTATATGAAAGACGCAGCCGACTGGGGCGTAAAAGCATTGGAGATTGCCGCGCGCGGCCTCACCTGCACCACGGCGGTACACATCTGCTACGGCTACGGCATCAAGGCCAACGACGATTGGAAGAACACCCTGGGCGACCAGTGGAGGCAATATGCCGACGTGTTTCCGGCGCTGGCCAAAAGCAGCATCAAGCAGGTGAGCCTCGAGTGTTTCCAAAGCCATGTGCCGCCTGACTTGATGAAGCTCTTGGCTGGCAAAGACGTGATGGTGGGCGTGATTAATGTCGCCAGCGATGTGATCGAGACGCCCGAGCAAATTGCCGACACCATTGGCACCGCACTGCAATACGTTCCCAAAGACAGGCTCTTCCCCTGCACCAACTGCGGCCTGGCCCCCATGAGCCGCGAGGTGGCTATGAAGAAGCTGCAAGCGCTGGGACTGGGCGCGGCGCTGGCGCGCAGCCGCTATGCCTGATGCTTTGACGCAGGCTTAGGGTTTTAGGTAACGCAAAAAACGCAAAAAATTCGCGAAAAGCGCAAAATTGGAGAGGTGATATGAGGAGCTACGATGTCTGACACAAGCGCACCATCATCGATTGAGCAACGGGTTGATGCCATCCAGTCCGTGCTGCACGCACGCGGCATGGAGCCTGCCGCGTTTATCGATCAAGCTAACCACCTGTACGAGGAGACTTGGCTGCCGCACAACGGTGCGCGCGTAGTAGCCAAGGCCTGGACGGACGCAGCCTTCAAGCAGCGCCTGCTGGCCGACGGCAAAAGCACCGTGGCCGAGCTGGGCCTGGACATGCCGCGCCACCACCGGCACCTGGTGGTGCTGGAGAACACGCCGACAGTGCACAACGTCATCTGCTGCACCCTGTGCTCGTGCACGGCCTTCACCATCATTGGCCTGCCGCCCGATTGGTACAAAGACCTAGAGTACCGCGCCCGTGTGGTGCGTGAGTCTCGCACCGTTCTCAAAGAGATGGGTTTGGACTTGCCACCCGAGATGGAGATTCGCGTGTGGGATACCACCGCCGACACGCGCTACATGGTGCTGCCAGAACAGCCTGCGCACACGCTGGGTTGGTCTGCGGACAAACTCGCCGCCTTGGTCACGCAGGACGCGATGATCGGTGTCGCGCGGCTTTGAGTGCGCAAGCTTTGACCGCGCAATAAAGCCATTGCCCAGTAGCTTCGTCCCGTAGTAATCACAAGGAACCAACACCATGGACGGCATGCACGATTTAGGCGGCAAACAAGGCTTTGGCCGCGTGCGCTACGCACCCCAGGCCCCCGTCTTCCACGCCGCGTGGGAGAGGCGCGTCAACGCCATGTATTCGCTGGCCGTCAAGCAGGGCCTGTTCAACATGGACGAATACCGCCACGCCATCGAACGCATGGAGCCGCGCCACTACCTGTCTGCCGGCTATTACGAACGCACCCTCACCAGCCTGGCTACATTGTGTGTGGAGAAAGGCTTGGTCACGCACGCAGAGCTGGAGCGCATGGCGGGCGGCGTTTTCCCACTGGCTTCGTCCAGCGCTGCGGGGCGCTCCAACATAGCCGACAGGCAAAGCTTTAAACCCGGTGACCACGTACACGTACGCACCGACCACGTCCCTGGCCACCACCGCCTGCCTGCCTACATTCGCGGCAAAACCGGTGTGGTGGTTGGCGTGTCACCCGTCTATCCCTTCCCTGACGCGCATGCCCATGGCGTGCCAGCCGATGACGAGCCGACCTATGATGTGCGCTTTAGCACCAGTGATCTGTGGCCCGCATCGGCAGACGCAGCCTATGTCCACGTAGGCGTTTTTCAAAGCTATTTGGAGTGCCCTGGCACATGACTGAACCCACCCATCCCCCCACCGACTGGAAGCAGGACGGCGTGCGCGTAGTGCCCGCAGGCCAGCTCGACAGCAACGTGCCCTCCACCCCCGGCATGCAGCGCAAAGCCGCGATCAATTTTGCCCGCGTAGGCGCAGAAAAGCTCTGGGCAGGCACGGTGCATATCCACCCCAACGCCAAAACCGGCGCGCACCACCACGGTCATTTGGAAAGCGTAATCTACGTTGTCAAAGGCCGCGCCCGCATGCGCTGGGGCGAGCAGCTAGAGTTCACCGCCGAGGCAGGCCCCGGCGACTTCATCTACGTGCCGCCCTATGTGCCGCACCAAGAGATCAACGCCAGCGCCACCGAAACGCTGGAGTGCGTGCTCTGCCGCAGCGACGGCCAAGCCATTGCTGTGAACCTGCCGATCACGCCGATAGAAATGCCCGAGACGGTGCTGTGGATCGACCCTACGCATCCGCATGGGGGTGTGTAGCTTTGGCGCTATGTCAGCCTTCTATAGTTCGGTGGCAGGCTTACGGTGCTATACACTGTTTTGTACGTAAGCAAGCCGACGGTGTATTCAGCTACGCGGCTGTCCCCCGTTGCGGCCTAGGGCCGCTGCCTCCTCCTTGATGCCGCTACGCTGAATACACCGCCGACCTGCTCTCGCGAAGTGCTTGGCACGCCACCGCTGTACCCCAACTAAACCAGTACGCAGCTCTGGTGCTTGGTGTGCACACCAAGTGCCAGAGAGAGCTCAGCACCAAAGGCCGTTGCCGTCACTCAAGCGCCAGAGCGTGCACAGACCAGAAGTCAGGATCCCTTGGGGGCAAACGCGAGCCGGATTTTTACGCGATGTAGGCCTCCAGCCCAACAGAATATCGCAGGAGCAGCTACTAAATAGATAGTGTAGTTGTTCAACCCACAGGCTGTTTCACCACGCGCAGATACGGTTTGGGTGCCTTCCAACCGGCTGGGAAGAGCGTCTTGGCATCTTCGTCCGTCACCGACCCAGCAATGATCACGTCGTCCCCATTCTTCCAGTTCACAGGCGTAGCCACTTTGTGTTTGGCGGTGAGCTGCATGGAGTCGAGCACGCGCAGGATTTCGTCAAAATTTCGGCCTGTGGTCATGGGGTAGGTCATCATCAGTTTGATCTTTTTGTCCGGGCCGATGATGAAGACCGAGCGCACTGTGGCGTTGCCTGCGGCGGTGCGGCCATCCGCGCCGCCGGTCTCGCCTGCGGGCAGCATGTTGTACAGCTTGGCCACGTTCAGGTCGGTGTCGCCAATCATCGGGTAGTTCACCTTGGCGCCTTGGGTTTCTTCAATGTCGGCGGCCCACTTGGCGTGGTTGCCTACCTCGTCTACCGACAGGCCAATCAGCTTGGCGTTGCGCTTGGTGAACTCGGGCTCGATCTTGGCCATGTAGCCCAGCTCGGTGGTGCACACGGGGGTGAAGTCTTTGGGGTGCGAGAACAAAATGGCCCACTGATCGCCGATCCACTGGTGAAAGTCAATCTGGCCCTGCGTGGTGGCAGCGGTGAAGTTGGGGGCGGTGTCGTTGATACGTAGTGACATGGTGGTTCCTAAAAATGTGTAATCGTTGATGTTAGCAAATAGCGGTGGCAGCAGCACTCACCCCGATGCAACGGAAGTCTTCCGCCGATGGGACAGCGCCAGTGCTTACGCCTTGGCCACTTCCAGCACCAGCTTGCCAAAGTTCTCGCCGTTGAACAGCTTTTGTAGCGTCTCTGGGAAGGTTTGGATCCCCACTACGACGTCTTCTTTGCTCTTCATGCGGCCGTCTTTCAAATACCCAGCCATCTCGGCAATGGCCAGGTGGTAGCGGTCGGCGTAGTCAAACACGACGATGCCCTCCATGCGGGCGCGGTTGACCAGGAGGCTCAGGTAGTTTTTAGGGCCCTGCACGGCGGTGGTGTTGTTGTATTGGCTGATCGCGCCGCAGATGATGATGCGGGCTTTGCGGTTGATGCGGGTGAGCACGGTGTCTAAAATGTCTCCGCCCACGTTGTCAAAGTAAATGTCTACACCCTTGGGGCAGTGCTCTTTCAGGCCATCCTTCACGCTGGATGCGCTGGCCTTGTAGTCGATGCAGGCATCAAAGCCCAGTTCTTTCACCACCCAGTCGCACTTGGCTGCGCCGCCTGCAATACCCACTACGCGGCAGCCTCTGATCTTGGCCATTTGGCCTACGGTTTGGCCTACCGCACCCGCTGCGCCGCTGATGACTACCGTCTCGCCTGCTTGCGGCATGCCTACATCCATCAAACCAAAATAACCCGTCATGCCGGGCATGCCCAGCACGTTGAGCCATTGGTTCACACTGCCCGCGCGCAGGTCGATTTTGGCTATGCCATTGCGCTTGATTTGGTCCCCCGGTATCAGGCAATACTCCTGCACGCCCAAGCCCGCGCTGACCGTGTCGCCCACGATGAAAGTGGGATTGTTGGACGCTACCACCACGCCCACGCCGCCTGCGCGCATCACCTCGTTGATGGCTACCGGTGCAATGTAGCTTTTGCCGTCGTTCATCCAGCCGCGCATGGCCGGGTCGAGCGACAAGGACAGGGTTTTGACCAGCACATCGCCTTCGCCAGAGGGTTGTTGCACGGCCTCTTGTGTAAAGCTCCAGCACTCGCGGCCAGGCAAGCCCACG
>JAYVDN010000090.1:0-2414 GCA_043749385.1 Polaromonas sp. | reverse complement strand
CCCCCCCCGGCAGACACGGCGGTAATCGGCATGCCGTGGGCCAAGGCGGTGGTGACCAAGTCAACCATGGCTCCGCACACTTGCTGCAAGTGCGCGTAGTCCACACCCGAGCCGATATGCATATGCAGGCCCAGCAAATTGAGCTGGTTGCTGCGCACCTTTGCACAGGCCAGGGGCAGGTCAGTGTGCCAAATGCCGTGCTTGCTGTGCTCGCCGCCAGTGTTGGTTTTATTACTGTGGCCATGGCCAAAGCCGGGGTTGATACGCAGCCACACTGGGTGGCCGGGCTTGGTGGCACCAATTTGGTCTAGCATGTCGGCGGAGCCGCAGTTGATCGGAATGCCAAGTTCCACCAGCCGGGCCAATGTGGCGCGGTCTAGCAAGTCGGCGGTGAAGACGATGTCGTAATGGCCACTGTTGGCGTCACCGCAAAGACCGGGTGTGTAGCCTGCACTGAGCGCGCGTTCTACCTCGCCCATCGAGACCGCATCTACCACCACACCCAGGCTGCGCATCAAGCGCAAGATATGCGTATTGGAGTTGGCCTTTTGGGCAAACCGCACCACGTCAAACTGGCGCAGAGCCTTGACCTGGGCGGTGATGGTGGCTGCGTCATACACCCACACGGGGGTTCCGTGCTGCTGGGCTACTTGGGCTAAGGTGGAGTTGGTAAATGGGTTCATAACTGTGGATCATGCCGTGTGTATTAGATTCAATCAATGCCATTTTTATTTATTCACTATTCATTTTTGATATAGTTACGTTTCATGGCCCAACCCAGCACTGGCGTTCCCGTCCTCACCCATAGGCAACTGGCCATGTTCAGGGCCATCATGCTGCATGGCAATTTAAGCCGCGCAGCAGAGGTCACCGCGTCCTCCCAGCCTACCCTCAGCCGTGAGCTGGCGCGACTGGAACAGGTGCTAGGCTTTAGCTTGTTTGACCGCATCAGTGGCCGGCTGCGACCCACTGCGCGGGCCATGGCCCTGATGCAGGAGGTAGAGCGATCGTTTGTAGGCATTGACCACATAGCGGCCACCGCCCAGGCGCTGCGTACGCAAACCACTGGTAACTTGCGCCTGGCGTGTTTGCCTGCGCTGGCCCAGGCGTTTGCGCCGCACGCGCTGGCGCTTTTTGCAGCCCAGTTGCCGGGCGCCAGCGTCAGCATCACGCCCCAAGAGTCGCCATGGCTGGAACTTGCCATGGGCCAACAACGCTACGACCTGGGTTTGTCAGAAACCACCCAGGCGCCTACGGGCGTGGCGCTGCAAGCAATTTTGAGTTTGAACGAAGTGGCTGTGCTGCCGCAGGGCCACCGCCTGGCGAACAAAAAGGTGTTGCAGCCGCAAGATTTTGCAGGGCAGCGCTTTATCAGCCTCGCCCAGGGCGACCCCTACCGCCAGCAGATTGACCACATGTTCAGCCAGGCTGGTGTGCAGCGCCAGCTAAGCTTGGAGACCGCTAGCGCCGTCGCCGTGTGCGCCATGGTCCGACGCGGTCTAGGGGTAGCCATCGTGAACCCGTTAACTGCCCTGGAATGTGCGGGCACAGGCCTGGTCGTCAAGCCATTGTCAGTAGCCATTCCATTCAACATTAGCCTGCTGCTGCCGTTGGTAACCGCCGAGCACCCCCTGCGCGCGGCCTTGGTGAATGCGATGGTCCAGGCGGGGCGACAGTTGTCGCGGCCAGGTTAGCGCCGCCGTTAGTTTGCTGCCCCTACTTTTTGCATGCACTGACCTACCCATCGCTTAAACTGCTTTGCAACCATGCCCACCGTACCCACTACCACCCGCTATGACCGCCTGGATGCCCTGCGCGGTATTGCCATGGTGTGGATGACGGCTTACCATTTTTGCTTTGATTTAAATTACTTCCAGTGGATCAGGCAAGACTTTTACCGCGATCCGGTGTGGACTTGGCAGCGCACCTGCATCGTGAGCTTGTTTTTGCTCTGCGCCGGCGCAGGCCAAGCGGTGGCGCTGCAGCAAGGGCAGAGTTGGCAGCGGTTTGGGCGGCGTTGGGCCCAAGTGGCGCTGTGCGCGCTCTTGGTCACTGCCGGGTCGTACATGATGTACCCCAAGAGTTTTATCTTTTTTGGTGTGTTGCACGGCATTGCGGTCATGCTGGTGATCGTGCGGCTGACTGCGCACTGGGGGCGCTCGCTGTGGATAGCTGGCGCTCTGGCTATCGCTATTAGTTTTATAGCTGCTCCCGCGATATTCCATTGGCCTGGGCTGCAATTTCTCAATGAAAAGGCGTTCAGCTGGCTAGGTTTGGTATCTAGCAAACCGCTGACGGAAGACTACGTGCCCGTGCTGCCTTGGCTGGGGGTCATGTGGTGGGGTGTGGCCGCCACGCAATGGCTGCTGCGGGAGCGGCCTGCCCTGCTCACTGCCGCCATTCCTGCGGGTGCG
>JAYVDN010000089.1:0-1603 GCA_043749385.1 Polaromonas sp. | reverse complement strand
GACCACGTTGAAAAAACTGAGTACACGGGTGCTGTCGCCCAATTGGTAGTAACCAATGATCAGGACTTTGGTGAACTGGTCCGCCAATAAAATGATGAGTGCCAAGCCCAACCAAGTCCACCAACGAGCGTGGTTGCTACCATTTGCATAAACTTTTCTAAGCGATGATTTGGCCAGAGGTTTAGCCATTTAAGCCACCGTCCTGACTTCACCCGCACCGTACAAATTGCTGCTGCAGCGGCCGCAAATCGTGGGGTGCGCCACATCAACACCGACATCGGCACGGTAATGCCAGCAGCGTTCACATTTGGCATCATTTGTGGCTGTAGCCGACACGTTTACTGCCTGAGCAGCTATTAAATCAATAACAGAGGTGATGAAAACGAACTTCAAATCATCCCCCAAACTGCTCAGCAGGGCATGGTCTTCGGCACCCACTTCAAGCCCGAGGTTGGTTTGCAGCGATGAACCCACGGTGCCTGCAGCACGCAAGGCCTCGATCTCTTTGTTGGCCACATCGCGAATCTCGCGGATACGGCTCCACTTGGTCAGCAAAGCCTCGTCGGGCGCATCAAAGGTGGCGTAGGTCTCCATGAAGATGGATTCCGAGTTGCCAACCACTTGCCACGCTTCTTCTGCTGTGAAGCTTAAAAACGGTGCCATCAAGCGCAACAGCGCTTGGCTGATCTGGTGCAAAGCCGTTTGCGCACTGCGTCTGGCCTTGGACTTGGGCGCAGTGGTGTAGAGGCGGTCTTTCAAAATATCGAGGTAAAACGAGCCCAGATCATCGCTGCAATAGACCTGCAGTTTGCCGACGACGGGGTGGAATTCATAGACCTGGTAATGCGCCAACACCTCGGCCTGCAATTGCGCAAAGCGGCTCATCGCGTAACGGTCGATTTCCAGCATCTCGCCCAGGGGCACAGCATCCACCGCAGGGTCAAAGTCGCTGGTATTGGCCAGCACAAACTTCAAGGTGTTGCGGATACGGCGGTAGATGTCCACCACGCGGGCCAGAATCTTGTCGTCAATGCTCAGGTCACCCGAATAGTCGGTTGCGGCGCACCACAGGCGGATGATTTCGGCGCCCATTTTGTCGCTCACGGCTTGCGGCGCGACCACATTGCCTTCGCTTTTGCTCATCTTGCGGCCTTTGCCGTCCACGGTGAAGCCGTGCGTCAGCAATCCTTTGTAGGGTGCGTGGTCGTACATGGCGCAGGCGGTGAGCAACGAGCTGTGGAACCAGCCGCGATGCTGGTCATGCCCTTCCAGATACAAGTCGGCAGGCCAGGTCGATTGGTCGGTGTGGCTCTTTTGCAGCACGTGGTAGTGGGTTGTGCCCGAGTCAAACCACACGTCCAAAATGTCGGTGCTTTTGGTGTAGTTAATGGCACCGTGCTCGCCATCTGCGCCAATCAAACTTTCCATCGTCGCCTTGCTCCAGGCCTCGACGCCGCCGGCTTCCACCATGCTGGCCGCCAAGTCCATCAATTCCATGGTGCGCGGGTGCAGTTCACCGGTGGCGATGTGGATGAAAAACGGCAGCGGCACGCCCCAGTTGCGCTGACGGCTGATGCACCAGTCGGGCCGGCCGGCGATCATG
>JAYVDN010000088.1:0-5018 GCA_043749385.1 Polaromonas sp. | reverse complement strand
CGCAGGTAGTCCATGTGGAAGGGGTTCACCCCGCCTTCGCCCTGGATGGCCTCAAAGAACACGGCGACGACGTTCTTATTGCCCTCGGTGGCCTTCTTCAAGGCCTCGATGTTGTTGACCGGCACGCGGATAAAGCCGCCCACCAAGGGGCCAAAACCTTTTTGAATTTTCTCGTTGCCAGTGGCCGACAGGGTGGCAATGCTGCGGCCGTGGAAGGCTTTTTCGTACACCACAATCTCGGGGCTATCAATGCCCTTGTCGTGGCCAAACTTGCGCGCCAGTTTCAAAGCCGCCTCGTTGGCCTCCAGCCCAGTGGAGCAGAAAAACACATTCGTCATGCCGCTGAATTCCACTAATTTTGCGGCCAGCTTTTCGGCGTTGGGGCAAAAATAATAGTTGCTGCTGTGGATGATTTTGCTGATCTGGTCTTGCAGCGCGGGCACCAGCCGGGGGTGGTTATGGCCCAGGGTGTTGACGGCAATGCCGCCCAGCGCGTCCAGATACGACTTGCCGTTGGTATCCCACACGCGGCAGCCCTGGCCGTGCGACAACGCGATAGGCAAGCGGCCATAGGTGTTCATCACATGGGGTTGCGAGGGGGCGACGGCTGGGGTGGTAGTCATGGAGGTTTTTTCCCGAATGCTGGTGGCATCACAAAACAAAATCAAAACAAAATCAAAACAAAATGGCCGCATATGCCTGCGCAGCCCTGATGCTTGATTTTAGGCGCAGCGCAGGCCCACCGGCGCGCCGCTTTGACGATGCTTTTGCATCGCAGCGATGCGGGGGCTGGGCTAGGGTATTCTGCGCATACTCAGGGTTTACCAGAATCTTCAGTCTTATATAAGATAGAATACCCGAGCACTGCAAGCACGGCGATCCCGATGCTGCGCCAAGCCCCCCCTATTATGGCCACACCCAGCTCCAAACAAGTCTTTATCCAAGGCGTCACCCAAGACGGCAAGGCCTTTCGCCCCAGCGACTGGGCCGAGCGCCTGTGCGGTGTGATGAGCCAGTTTCGCCCCGGCGGCGTAGTACCCGGCTCGCACCTAAGCTACTCTGAGTGGTGTCTGCCTACCAACCTGGGCGACATCAAATGCGTGGTCGTGCACCGCGACCTCAAAGATGCCGAAGTGATGGCCTGGGATTTTGTGATGAACTTTGCGCGGGACAACGGCCTGCAGGTGGTAGAGGCTTGTTTGCTGCCACCGGTTTAGCCTGAACATAGGGTTGCGCAAGTCCTTGGCTGCCTGGCTAAATTAAGGGTACTTGCGCGCTGCGTGCAAGACATCCAATACGGTCACGGTATCTGGTGTTTGCTGCAAAATCACCACGTAGTTGGCGTGTGCCACCAGCTCCAATGTGCCTGCTACACGCCCACGCCTTCTGGGAAAATTAGGGTCGGCTAATTTATCGACCTGGTCTTCGATGTGCAGCCACATGTCCAGTGCTGCAAGCGGGTTGTCGATGGCGATATGGTCTTCAATTTCTTGCAGGCTTTGCATGTAAAGCGGCTTGCGCAACACCTTCATGCGGCGGGTTTCAACGCGCTACGCTGCGCCAATTTTGCAGCGCGAATTTTGTCCCAAGCGGCTGGGGCCATCGCGGGCCGAGGGTCTGCCAGCGCGGTGTGTACGCGTGCTTTGAACCATGTGTCGTAGTCCACAATATCCTGCAAAGAGTCGCGCACCAGCTGCGAGACGCTGATATCGTTATGCAGCGCATACGATTTGAGCGCGAAGTACTGCGACTTGGGCAAATCGACGTTCAGGCGCTGCGTAGGCTCGGGGGGGGTGGTTTTCATGGTGATTTGAGTAAATCATTAAAACTTCATTATCTCAGAAGTTAGCGTTGCCACGCCAACGCCTACGCCAGGCTTTTCCAACGAGGCGGGGAACGAGGCGGGAGTCTGAGGGAGGGCCTGTGTTTTGGCTTCACCCACAAAAAAAGCCGTCTTGCGACGGCTTTTTGTTTTTTTGCTTGTGCTGACAGCGCACCCGGATCAAACGGCTGACTGGTGAACCAGTCAGGGCTTGGGGTTGCGAGTTGAACGCGGAGTGTGAGCTCGTCTGAGCGCGCAGTGCGAGCTCGTATTACTTCGCGAGGGCCAGGGCTTTCACCTTGGCTGACAGGCGGCTCTTATCGCGAGCGGCTTTGTTTTTGTGGAAGATGCCCTTGTCGGCAACGGTGTCCACAATGGCTTGCGCTTTGGCGAAGAGTTCGGTGGCTTTGGCCTTGTCGCCAGCGACAACCGCTTTTTCCACGTTCTTCACCGCAGTGCGGTATTTGGAGCGCAGCGAGGTGTTGGCTGCGTTGATTTTCACGTCCTGGCGAACGCGCTTGCGGCCCGACGCCAGGCGCGGGTTCTTTTTCTTGGGCTTGGTAGATGCCATAATTTAAGGTTCCTAGTGGTTTGAGGATGATGTCAGCAAAGCCCACCATTATAGCCTGCCAAAGCCTGCATTACCCGCGCCACGCATCCAAAACACCCAGCCCCCTAAGCGTCCATTAAGCGTCCCTATGACCCCTGAAGAACTCCGCCACACCACCGCCAAAACCCTGGCCCACTACGAGCACGGGGCGCAGGCCTTTTGGGAGGGCACGAAGGACCACGATGTCAGCCAAAACATCGCCGCGCTGCTGCAAGCTATCACAGCGCCCGCGCCCTGCAAGTTGCTCGACTTTGGCTGCGGCCCGGGGCGCGACCTCAAAACCTTCAAAGACATGGGCCACCAGCCTACCGGCCTGGAGGGCGCAGCAGCGCTGGCAGCCATGGCGCGCGCGCACAGCGGCTGCGAGGTGTGGGAGCAAAACTTTTTAGCGCTCGATCTACCGCCAGCGCATTTTGACGGCGTGTTTGCCAACGCGGTGCTGTTCCACTTGCCCAGCCAGAGCCTGCCGCGTGTGCTGGGGCAGCTGTATGCCGCGCTCAAACCGGGCGGAGTGCTGTTCAGCTCCAACCCGCGCGGGGAGGGCCAGGAGGGCTGGCAGGGCGAGCGCTACGGCAGCTACCATGACTGGCCCACCTGGCAGGCCTACCTGCATGCGGCGGGCTTTACCGAGGTGCTGCACTACTACCGGCCTGCGGGCCTGCCGCGCGAGCAGCAGCCCTGGCTAGCCAGCGTCTGGCGCAAGCCTGCGCTCTAGCGCGCTGGTCACGTCGCCCACGTGCAGGCCGTACATGTCGGCAAACTCTGCGGGGGTTTTGCCACTTGCATCGTAGGCGCGCAGCATGGCCTCTTGCTTGGCCAGCCACAGGTCGTACTCGGCAAAGGCGCTGTCCAGCAGGGCGTTGGCGTCTTCGTCTTTGGTGCGCACGCGGGCTAAAAAGTCTTCGCGCGTGAGGCCCGAGGCAATGAACGCATCAATGGCTTGCACGCGAAACTTAGGTCGCAAATCTTCGCGGGCGCGGCCTTGCCTGCGGCGAAACAGCTCCAGCAGGGCAAAGTAAATATGCTCGGGCGCGACGTCGTCCACTGGCAAGCCAGCCAGGTCGTGGCGCTGGTTGCCAGCGGCCACACATTGCAGGTAGCGGGCCGAGCGGGTGTGTACGCCCAGGGCGGCCTTCAGTGCCTCTTTGGGCAGTTCCTCAGGGTGGGCGGCCAGCAGCTCTTGGTAAATACCCAGTTTGAGGGGCAAAAAATGTGCGCCAAACAGCTGCGGATACAGCGCAAACAGCTTTTCCAGCACCGGCTGCACATCGGGGCGTTCGGCTCGCTTGGCTTTGTCATTGGCTGGTGTGGCGGCAGGGTCGGCGGTAGGCTCAGCAGCTGGTGCCGCTTGAGTAGCCGGGTCGGCAGCGGTTGCGGCCTGAGCTGGCGCAGCGGGTTGCTCAGAGGCTGGTGCAGTCGTCTGCGGGGGCGGGGTAGAAACTTCTTGGAGGGTGTCGGTCATAAGGTTCATCGTTCGGGCAACCCTAGATTGTCGCCGATGCCGTGGTGCCTAGGCTTACGCGAACGTAACGCTGTGCTAACCAAAAGCGCAGCACCCCCCCCCACACGCGCTAGAAATGCGGCGGTAAGTCATCGCGCAGCTGGCGCGGCCCGCCTGCGGCTGCCTGCTCGCTTTGCTCACGCAGCTGCAGCACTTCGCCCACCAGTTGTTCAATTTGTGTTTGCTGGCGAATGATGATCTGGTTGAGTTGCTCTACCACGTCCTCGGCAAAACTGGCTTTGATCTCCAAGTCGGTGAGGCGCTGGTCCACACGCTGGTCAATATGCTTGTCGGTGGGCTGAGAGTGTTCCATGGCCGTATTGGACACGAAATTGTCCATGAAATCTTCAACCCTTTGGCCCGATGCGCTTGAGGTGGCACCATAATCTGTATACACTTTGGTGTGCCGCAGCGGAGCCACGGCAGGGGTTTAACCCTCTGCTCACAGTTCGCGGCCATTTCTGTTTACAGCGCCCGCAGTGGTAAACAGCAAAGGAGAGTTTCCTTATGGAAGCCTATTTGCTGGACTGGGCCAACCTGCTGCTGCGCTGGGTGCATGTCATCACCGCCATCGCCTGGATTGGCTCTTCGTTTTACTTCGTCTTTTTAGACAACAACCTGGTCAAACCCACCTCGCCTGACCTGCTGGAAAAAGGCGTGGACGGTGCCATGTGGGCAGTGCACGGCGGGGGCTTTTACAACCCGCAAAAATACATGGTGGCCCCCAAGAAGATCCACACCCAACTGCACTGGTTTTACTGGGAGAGTTATTCAACATGGCTGAGCGGCTTTGCGCTGTTTACCGTGCTGTACCTGTACAACGCCAGCACCTATTTAATCGATAAATCGTTGATGGATTGGTCACCCGGCATGGCCATTGCCGTGGCCCTTGGGTTTTTAATCGTCTTTGGCTTTCTCTACGACGTGATTTGCATGCTGGTGGGTTTTAGAAAGCATGGCGAGTTGATCGTTGGCGTGCTGGTGCTGTGCCTGGTGGCCTTGATGAGCTACTTGGCCTGCCGCTGGTTCGCCGGGCGCGCCGCGTTTTTGCTGGTGGGTGCATCCATTGCCACGGCCATGAGTGC
>JAYVDN010000087.1:0-3147 GCA_043749385.1 Polaromonas sp. | reverse complement strand
CCAGGGCAGCAGCACCATGTCGTAGGTGGCTTGGTTGCCGTCGGTTTTGACGTGGCGAAACTCAAAGACGTAGCCGCTGAAGTAGCGCAGGGTTTTGTCTTCGCGCACCAGCTCGATGCTGACCAGCTTGCCTTGCACGTCTTTCAGGGCGATGCTGGCGTCGCTGGAGAGCACTTCGACGGTGTAGTGAAAGTCGCGTGACAGGCCTTCTGTGGCGTCCAGGCGGTTGGCCAGCATCAATGCGGCGGGGCCGTCTTTCTTGGGGAAGGTCAAGCGCAGCAGGCGCTTGTGCTGGGGGTTGCTGAGCAGCGCCATCAAGGCGGCGGTGGCTTCTTGCATGTTGCCCATGGGGTTCTCCGAGTGGTTATTTGGGGGATGAATTCAATGTAGCTGACGGCATCAGCCAAGTAGTAAATGCGGCAAAACTAGGTTTCATGGGTTGTTTCATTGCTTCGCTCCATATTTCATAAGAACAGCCGCAACATCTTCATGCTGCTTTTGTTTGGCCAAAGCCAGCACGCTTTGGCCTTTACCGTTGACAGTATTAGGCTCTGCACCCGCTTCAAGCAACGCTTCAACAAGCTGCGTTTTACCTAGATAGGCGGCAACTGATAGGGCGCTAGCACCACTTGCAGTTTTGGTGTTAATTTTGGCGCCTTTACGAACCAATTTTGCAAATACATCTTTCATGACCGCAGTATCTGGCGCGGTATAGAAGGACAACTCCATCACAGGGGTAAAGCAAACACCGCATTTAGCCGCATTGACGCTCCCACCATGGTCTATCAGATAATTGGCTATCGCGTACTGCCGCAATGACAGGGAAAAATTAAGCGGTAACAAGGTGTCGCTAGCCTTGTTAACGTCGGCACCACGTTGAACTAAATACTCCACAACCTCTAAATTTGCCTTGCTGGAAATAGCGTAGATAAGCGGCGTTGTATGCAACACTTCGCCGCCAACGTCAAAAGCTAAGGGGCGGTTGACATCAATACCCCAGTCCAAAAGCGCGGCGATAGATTGCGTGCTATTTTGGCTTATGGAAAGCCCAAAGAGGTTTGCTTTACCTATTGCATTAACGCTCGACTTGGTCTGGCGCTTTAGAGCATCTCTGAGTACAGTAGTCTGATTACTTTTAATCAAATCTGCCAGTACCTGGTAGTCAACTGTAGAACGCGCTTGAGCAAAACCAACTTGTATCAACAAGAAGCCCACAAGGACAAGCGCTTTTAAAAATGATAGCATTACTTATTTCTCGAAATGGCAAGCAAATAGTCTTGCATCTCTTTAAATTTACCTTGCGCCATCAGGTTGTGCGCGTCGATGTACTGCTCATCGGTTAAGGTGCCATTACTCAAAGCTTTTTTAAGCTTTATCTCCACCGTAGCGTTGGCCACTCCGGCGTGAACTTGCGGATCAAGCAGCCCGATGCCAAGATCCAAAATGGGCGAAAACATGCGCGTAAGCGCAGCGCCTTTGGCTGCTCGCAAACCAGCCTCTGCGCCTGCTAAGTCTTTTGCTGCGTTACTTGACGCTGTGGCCGCTTTGGCATCTTCTACCTTCAAATACTGGCCCAGCCTGGAGTTTGAATACGTAGGTGTTTTCGTAGACAGTGTGGTGGCTTTACTGCCTAGTACGTCTGCGTAAGGGCCAAAGCGGTCACGCTTCATCAAATCTTTAACAGTACTTTCCAACCATTTTTCTGTGCTGCCTGCGAATTTACCATTCGTTAACCCGGTAGCTGCACTCCATATATTCGTGCCCGCCTTAAGTCCAACAGCGGTTTCCTTAAGCGGCCTAAATTGCGGAAATTTTTGCAATTTCATCCAAGTAGCAGGATCTTCTTTTTGCAGTTCCTGCATCACGCGGTCAAATCGTATGGGACTGTTGTGCCGCAAATAGTCAATGTATTCAAGATATTCATTGAGTTTGGGCCCGCGCTTTTGCAGCTCTTTGATTACCCCTTTTATTTGCTCATGGTCATATGGCTTGTCAGCGGTCTTCTCGGTAGTCGGGCGTCCATTTGCAGATAATGACGTGAGTTTAGCTGTACCCTGTGGCACATCGGTGTATTCAATTGTTCCGTCTGCACGATCGACTCGGTAGGTTGCCATATCAAGCTTTGTGCAACGGGAAATATGTGGTTCGCATCTCTTTGCTTTTGTGCACCTTTTCGGTCACACCCTCCGCTAAAAAATGAACAGTAGCATTTTCATTTATTGGACAGCACACACAAACTGCGGTAAATGATTACATATTCACAATTTGATGATAATTCACCCAATAGTGATTACATAACTTTAGTAGTAAATAAATGTAAACGTTCTCTTTGAAATGAACCATTTATCACACTAATTACCGCGTAATCTGGATAACGTGCAGCTGCGGAAGCTCTTTGCAGCGGAGGTGGTAGGCGATACCGCCGGCTTCAAGCGTAATGTGCAAATTGGCATCGGCACCACGCGCATCTCCCATGCCACCTTGGTGTGCGGTGGCGCGTATGTACCATTTGCCTTTCGACGTCTCCATCCGGTCAAGCACTTGGCGGGCTTCGTACCGAGCGCTAAAAGCGCAGTCGTCCAGCAAATCGATGATGGTTTGGGGCGTGAGCTTGACCCACCCCCGGCTGGTCTTGGTGTCTTCCTGGTACTGTCCCCGCCACAGGCTATGGCAGTTGTTCAGTATGCTTTGGGTTCGCTTGGCATCCATTACAAGTCCTCCGCTGATCTGTCAGCACTGTTTACATGCGCACTATTTAAACTCGTATTTGAACTGCCCATCTTTGTGGGCTGACACCTTGATTCTCTCAAAAGTTTGGCCTTCTGCCATACGGGCAAGAACCGTTTCTGCAACCTCGGGTAACAAGGTTCCATTCAGGATGTTGTCAACGTTGCGTGCACCTGAGTCCACCTCGGTACAGCGGGCTAGCACGGCTTCTACCAGCTTGTTGTCATACACCAGCTCGGCCTTGTGGTTGACCGCAATGCGCTTTTGGATTTTGGCCAGTTTGAGCCTGATGATCTCCACCAATACATCGTCTGAGATGGGGTAAAACGGGATGACCTTTAAGCGCCCCAAGAAAGCAGGCTTAAAGGATTTCATCAATTGCGGCCGGATTTTCAGGTCTAGTTCGTCGGGCGTGGGCAG
>JAYVDN010000086.1:0-6291 GCA_043749385.1 Polaromonas sp. | reverse complement strand
GCTCCAGCCAGTAGACAGCCACCCCAGGATCAACTCCACCGAGATACGCGTCCCCTTGACCGAGGGCTTGCCCATCAGTATCTTGGGATCACAAACAATTCGCTCGCGCCAATCCATGTGTGTACTCCTTTGGGCAATTGTCAATTGAAGAATCTAGCCCGTGTTCATGCGGCCAGCAGCTCATCGCGGACAAAATGCAGTCGGATGATCTTGGGCGAGTGGTCCTCGTCATGGTGGCAATGCATGGCGTCTTGCACAGCCAAGCGCAGTTCAGCTTCGGGGTCGGCCTCGATGAAGATGGATTCGCCCAGAGCGCGGGCAGTGTAGCCACCCTCCGGGACCTGCTCGACTACAAAAACGATTTCGGTCATTCAGCATCTCCTTGTCAGGGTTACACCGGGGGCTGGCTGCATTGCTTGTCCGACCGCCAAGTCTTGATCGTCAAACTGTACAGAGTAAGCCTCGAAGCCGCGCGCCACCGCGCCCTCTTCTTTGGGTTTGACTTTTAGGCGGTCGAACAGAGCGTGGGCAGGCGCATTGCCAAGCTCACTTTCATGCTTGAACACATATAAGCCACGAGTTGACATTTCGCCGCGTGCGGCAGAGCGGTCGTGCTCGAACATTTGTACCAGCGCACTGAAGACAAGTTCCAGATCGGCATCATCAAACCCGGTTTGCCTGGCAAGAAATGACGAGACAAAGCCGTGGGCGACATACACGCCATAAGGCACAGTGTGCTTGCGGCCCATGGTGCGGTTGTCGCCTTGCTGCTTTTCAGCTTCGGCCTCTGTAGCTACCGCCATCCGGGTGATGGAATGCTCCAACGCAACAATGGGTTCGACCGACCGGGCGAAGGTCAGTTGAACAGGGCCACGCACCTGGCCGCAGTTAACACCAAGGGACATCACCGCGCCAAAAGTACGTACATCAAAGAAGTTTTGGCACATCCATTTGCGAGCTTGGCCTACTTCATCGGCGCCGCCCTTACGTTTTTCCTTAGAGGGCCTTTTCTTCTTCGCATCCACCGCTGCAACTTCAACAGCGTCATCGGCCTGCTCTTCTGCAGGCACGTCCAATTTGAGCGCCGAATAGGCTCGTTGATGCTCCAGATTCAGAATAGCCTTCTCGCGGACATAGATTTCAAATCGCTTCTCGCCGAGCGCAAACTTATCAGCGAAGCGCTGTTCCCCAGGCACAGGTTCACTGTTGTCAGGCGACTTCACAAGCCCTACGAAATTCCGAATTTTTCGTTTGAGCGACACGTCCGTCACCAAGCCATGACCGGATTCAGCATCCATGCGCGGCATATTTCCTGCGTCCGGGTCGCCGTTGGGGTTGCCGTCTTTCACGTCAAAAATGAGAACAAAGTCGTAGCGGTTAGCGAGGTTCATGCTGGAGTTCCTTCCAAAGTTGGGTTGTTGTCGTCTAGCTTTTTGGTGAAGAAGTCTTGCCGTTGGTGGTAATAGCCGAGTGCGAAGCGACCTTGGTCCGCCAGCGGCAGGTGTTTCGGGAAGTCGGTGACGGGGCCTAACACCTCGCCAAGCAACTTCTCAAACCAAGCCACTTGCGCTACGGGCAACTTTTTGAGGTGTGCGTTCTTCAGTCGTAGCAACGTGGTGAACACAGCTACTGGTGTACTCGACGCCGCCCCGTAGTAGCGATCCCTGATAGTCGCATTTAGCCTTCCAGCCCCCCCTGCAGCGGCCTCTTGTATCCGCTCTAAAACGGAAAATAGTCGGCCCAGGCGATAGGCCGGGTTGGTGTTGCTTAGATCGAGCATGGGCGAAAACTCCTGTTCGTCAAAGGGGCTGGGTGATGAAAGTGAAGCATGGCGCATTTGGCGCCTGAGGCAGGCCTTGATGGCCGCAGCCCGCAGATAGTTGACGTTTTGCTCAGCGCGGCAACGCGCCACTGCGGCGTTCAGCCACAGGTTGGGGTACGGTGCATCCTCATCGGCAAAGATGGCGTCCACGATGGCACCGCCGAGGTTGGGCGGCACCTTGTCAATATCGCCATAAGGTTGGGTACTGGTTGCCAAACACACAGCTTGAAGCAACTTTTTGAGACTTGGGTATTGTGGGTCGTTGGGGCCACGTACCAGTTCCAAATCTTTGAAGTGCTGCACGATGCGGCTGCTCAAATCACGCAGCGGGAGCCGGTGGTAAAAACGAATGCAGATACGCGCCGCATTGGGCGCAAGGCCTAGCACATGAAAGCGCGTGTCCCCATCTGGGCCGGCCAGTTTGCCGCTGTTAACCGCGTCCAAAAGAGCGCGGACGGCACGGGTGTTGGCATCCGGATCGTCTTTGAATATTTCTCCAAAGATGTTTTCGAGTTCGTCGCTTTTCTCGGACCAGAACACCGTGGACGTGTCACCCACCTGGATGCGCTGCGACGAGTCTTTGCGCAACAAATGGTTCAGCGCCGTGGTGTAGGCAAACGCAGCAGCGCGGCTGACCGGGGCGTTTTCACCCTGGCGTTCGGTCTTGCCGTATGACTCAAAGGCCCGTGCGTTGAAGGAGACGATGTTGGCCCCCGATGTTTGCGCACCCCACACCCCTTTGATGGCGCTATGCAAGCGCTCGACTGGGGCCTGCTCCCCCGTGACCAGACACATCGCCATGCTCAGTTCTTCATCGCTGGGCATATTCAATGCGGCGCTGACGACCGCATGACGCTGGCACACCAGATCAAAGTCACCTTGGAGTCGGAAACTTAAGACAGCGTTGCTGGCCAAGGCATCAGCCCAAGCGGGTTGGGTTTGTAGTTGGGTAATGTCAATCCGCGCCAGGAAACGCCGCACTGCTCGGATGCCTGCGTCCTCGCGGGCGGCAGCGGGCAAGGCCTCGATACGGGCGCGAAAAGCGGCGTGTTGCTCCACCACGCGTTCCGGCTTCCCCTTGGTGGCCACACCCAGCACATATTCCAAGTTATCCCACAATAAATTGGCGGCCACGCCGGAGGTCTTCTTGACCCCTTGCGGTACACGAAAACATTGAGCGACCAGTTTCTTACCCTGCGGTTCGCGAGTGTCATGCAGGTAGTGCAGTCCACCATCCGCCGTGATCTCCAACAGGAACGGAATTTCCTTTTGCTCCAATCCATAAGCAGGCAAGCGCCGGGCTGGATCAGGGTCATCGCACTTTCGGCGGTAGTAGTCGTATAACGCTTGCAGAATCATCCCCGTGCCTCCTCAAACGGTGGGACTTCGATCACGCCCCCCACCATCTTCGCGTTGAAGAAGCGCGGCTGGGGATCGGCGGGATTCGTAAAATCCAGGTCGTGAAGCATCCAGCCCAGCTCGCGGGTTTCGTTGATTGGCGCGGCAACCGACATGGCCGCAGCCGCTCGATCGCTAGCCAACCGGAAATCAGCCGCAAACTCTCGGCAGCCAAGGTAGGGTTGATTCACACATTGCCCCTTGCTGGCCCGGCGGGTGAACATCTCTGTGTATTTCATCAAAGGTTCACCCGGTCTCCCCTGCACAAGCGACAAATCCGCGTGGATGCGGTACGCCACATTGCGCAAAAAGTACCCGGCACGTTGTTGGCGTTCGTCCTCGATATTGAGCCCCAGCGTGCCGCTGCCCGCTGCCATCGCCTGCTGCACATTGCGGGTGGATACGACTGCGCTCACCTCATTGCGGCGCAGGTTGATCCAGCGAATGGGCTTGAGCACTTCAATGCGACATACCCGCCATCGAATGGCTGGCTTCCAAAGTATGGCTTCAAACACAGCGCGCGCCGCTGAGGGCGTGATCACGTCATACGAGACGCGTTCGACTTTCATCTCAGGGCGGGTGAAGCAGGCAAAATCACCTGCGACTTCAAGGCAAAACGTGGTCATGGGGTTCATTCAGGGCACGAAGCCGCCAGGGTTGTACAAATCATCGTCAGGTTTGAAGCCCAGTTTTGGGTCGTAAACGTTGTCTATTTTCTGTTGCACATAAAGTCCCGGCATCGGCAGCGTCAAACTACCCCGTGCCAGCATCTTGTCGGCCACGCGCTTGTGAATGCTGATCGTGTAGCGTTGCAGCTTTCGCATTAACCAACGCGCAGGACCCTGGACATTGAGCGTCGCCAAGAGCATGTCCAGATCATCACGTGCTTCAGCGTAGCGAACGACGACGATAGCGGTATCTTGATCGTCAATCAAACGAAATGCATCCGCGGCAGATCGAAACTGCACACCCAGCGTCTTGGGATTCACGGTAAGTAGCTCGCCCACGTTCCTACTGTCCAGATTGACCGAGTGGTAGAACCGTCGAAAGTAGGTTGCAAACAAAGCACGCGCCATCGGGTCCGCCCTTTTGTCGTGCAAGGTGCTGATGCAAGCGTCGGCACCTTTGCGCAAGTGTCCCGTTGGCGGACGTTCCGGCGGCACAAACACCACAACGCGCCCTTTGCCTTCCATGCGCCCTTCGCGATTACATCGCCCTGCCGCTTGCGCGATGGAATCCAGCCCAGCCAGGGCGCGATAGACAACAGGGAAATCAATGTCCACCCCGGCCTCGACCAGCTGGGTGCTGACTACGCGCAGCGGTTGCACGTCATGCCCATCACGCTTGGCCTTGAGTCTCGCCTTGATTTGCGCGATCACGGCTTTGCGGTGCGCGCCACACATCGAGGCCGACAGGTGCAAGGTGTCGGGCGGCAGCAGGCGTTGCAGCTCACGCGCCGCTTTGCGGGTGTTGACGATGGCCAACACGCAGTTCTCGGCGGCAAGCTGCACTGCGACAGCGGCCCAAGGTGTACTGGTATTCCAATCCTGCGGCAGCTCGACCGTAACACGGTGAAGTGCATCAAACAATGCATCGGGATCGCTGACAATTTCTCGCACATCCTCCAAGCCACGCAGGTTCCTGTTGGCATCGAAATATTTAGTGCTGCTCAGTGCTGGCTGCGTGGCGGTGCATAGCACCACGGTTACGCCGTAGTGCTGAACCAGCAGATTGAGCGCATCCAAAATGGGTTGCAGAAACTCGGGCGGCAATTGCTGCGCTTCGTCCAGCACGATGACACTGTCCACCAGGTTGTGCAGCTTGCGACACCGCGAAGTCCTGGCGGCAAAGAGGGATTCAAACAACTGCACATTGGTAGTCACAACCAACGGGCCGTCCCAGTTTTCGCATGCCAGGCGGCTACGAGCGGTCTCGTCTGTTTCGGCGGCATCCGCCTGACTGTGGTGCTCAATCAATACCTCTTCGCCCAGCGCCTTGAGCACGTCGCGAAATACATCCGCGGTCTGTTCAATGATGCTGGTGTACGGAATGGCGTAGATCACGCGGCGCTTGCCATGTGTTTGGGCGTGATTGAGGGCAAACGCAAGGCTGGATAAAGTCTTGCCGCCACCTGTGGGGACAGTGAGCGAGAAGAAACCTGCAGGCAACGCGGCCTTGTCGCGACACTGCCGAAGAATGTCGGCGCGCAAGGTGTTCACGGTAGATTGCGACGCGTTGGCGGCCTTGACAGCCATGTGGTCATCAAACGCGCTTCGCATTTGATCCAGCGCCGGGAAGCCTTCTCGCCTGGCAGGTTTACCTGCGTCAAAGTGTGCCTCGGTATCCAAGAAGTCGGCATCCACCAGGCAGGAGAAAAGCATGCGCACCCACAAAGCGAACCCGGCTGATCCACCGGGTATCTGTTGCAGATTTGGCGCGAAGTCTCCGTGGCTGAGAATGCCTACCGGTGGTTTGGCCGCACACGCTTCATCAAACTCCGTTCTGCTGTCGGCACTGCTCAAGCGCCCGTCGAGACCGCCGTCCCAGTCGTCCAACCCAGCATGATGGCCGGCAATCAGGTATGCCAATACACGACCATGCGTTTCGCCAAGTTGCTTCAACGCCCACAAAGCCCCGGCTGCGGAATGCGTCTTTTCTCGACCGCCCACCTTACCCTCGATATGGGCGTCCGGGTCATCGGATTGCAAAAGGTAGCGCTGAAAGCCCGAACGGTACTTGCCCAGGTCATGCCACAAACCGGCTAGGTAAGCCCAGCGCTGGGTGACATCGGCCAAATCAAACGCTTGAGAAAAACCGGCAGCCATACCTGCCACGGCTTGTAAATGGTCCGCCAGCAGGTGTCCGCCGGAATGAGCGAGTGGTTCTGACACGGTCAATCTGTCTCTGAATTTCTTGGGGTACGCACAGCTTACGCGCCCAAAGGCCCACCAGATGACCCACCCCCACCTCCCTCAAAAATACTTCTGCCCCATCTGCCGCACCTCTTCCGCCACCGCGAGCCGCAAGGCGGCTGGCCCCAGCACTTCGCAATGCACCCCGTGTTTCAGGAT